>JANXYV010000123.1 GCA_025355875.1 Prolixibacteraceae bacterium
CCCTGTCGCAGTGGTTGCGATAGCTCTCCACTAACCGGTAATAACCGCAGTAGACTCCCGTGGCGGGATTGGTGCGCATGGATACTTTGAAATACATGGCCGCAAGTTACACCGTAACTCGCTGATATACAATACCCCCTTAGGGACTACAATTAAAAAAAAGCGAAAGCGCACAATTGAATATCAGGCATTTGCAAAAACAAAACGCAAAAAACGCCCCATATTGCCTCAATAAAACTTGATTTTTGACTAATTTTTCCAGATTTGGGGGGCTGAAGCTGCAATGTGGGTTAATGAAAATAGTAATGATTTGAGTTGGGTTGGGATGCCGAAACAAGTTCGGCATGACACTTCATAAATGAAATATGGATGATCAGAACGTCATCCCGAACTTGTTTCGGGATCTGTCAGCACACCTTTCAATTCTCACAAAATCTTAAATGTTCGTTGCCATTTGGCATCTGTCTTTTGCCTTCGACTGCTTCGCGCTCAGGCAGTGGCTTTCCGCAGGCTCAACCCAGCGGCTTCGGAAGCAAATGTTCGCAAAAGTACCGCTCCCTGAGCAGCCGATAGGCGTGTCGAAGGGAGCATTCCTAGGCGATGAGATCCCGAAATAAATTCGGAATGACGGGTCCAGATGATTTTTTAGTTGGCAATCAAAAGCTTCTTAAACTCCGTTTTTCCTGAAGTTTTTACCTGAATCAGGTAAAGCCCACTTTTTGGAAGATCGTGAATCGTAAATTCTCCGACCCCATTGCATGCGAAGGAACTGAGCCTCTGTCCGTTCATGTTGAGCATGGAAACTGAACGGATTTCGTTTCTGCTTTTCACCGTAACCTGACCGGATGCCGGATTTGGGAATATGCTGATATCCTGAACTTTTGGATCAGAAAGAAACCCAACCGAAGTCTCGTCTTTCTTAAACAGGACAATAGAAGAAAATGGTTTCAGACAGACATTTCCTGAAACCGGATTTCCTTTCACATCGAAATATCCTGAAGGAATAGCGATGGTTTTATTTGAATGGCTGGCATTGTAGTCGAAGAAGATGTAATCATCAGGGTTCGTCTTTTCAACATCCACTTCCACCAATTCCATGTTGTCGAACCAGATTTCTCCCAGTCCCTCATGAATCTCAAAATCGATTCGCGAGTTGGGTTCGGCCACGGTTGCCTCAAGCACAAACTCGTATTTCTGGTAGGAAGTGCCCAACGCGACACTTTTTGTAGCCGCCACATTGTTGTAAGGATCGCCGTTTTTCCTCGGAATCAGGTTAATGGAAACCCCCGGATTGCTGCTTTTCGCCGAAAACCGGATCCGGTAAGTTTTCCCCTTAACCACTGAAAACGCGTTGGAAATGACAATCATGTATCCGTCTGTTTTTCCGGATGAAGTAGTAAAACTTGCTTTCATGGCATTCCCCGGATCACCTTCATTTTTGGCAACAGCAATTCTTCCATTGTTGTAATTTGCCCAAAAAGTCCAGCCGCTCGTACTCCCTTCGAAAGTTGAATTGGTAAACATGTTCGAAGATTTCACGCCCAAAATCTGATATGGATCAACAGCGACGGGCGATTTGGCCGAATGCGCATCCTGCTGGTATTTCGTCTGCCAGTCTTCAAGTGCCAGCGCCTCGCTGAATGAAGTGCCATTTACATATTCCGTCTGGATGGTCAGATGATCGTCGAGCGGACGGCAATACCAATTCGAATCGAAATTTCCCATAGCCGAAATCCCATTGTCGATGGTTTGAAATTTGGCAACCGGCTGTTCCGCCTCTCTCGACACCAGGATATTGCTGTCGAGCACACAGTTGGTGATGGGGAAAGCCGGAGCAATGTTGTCGTGCACCAGCCAAAGCTGTTTGCTGTTGTTGTACGAGGTATTTCCATGGACCCTGATGTGATTCGAATTGTGAATAAAAAGCCCGTTGCTTCCGCAGTTGAAGGCGGTGTTCCCGATGATGTCGACATTGGCGCTGCGGTCGTCAATATAAATTCCTTCGGCGGCCACACCAGGCCAGGCCGATCCTTCAGGAGCGCCAATGGCATTCATGACAATGTTCCCGATCAGCTTTCGCGAATAACTGATGCTGCCGTCGCCCCAGGTGTACAAAGCTCCGCCATCGTCTTTGGTCATGGTGTAATTCGAAATGACATTGTTTCGGATGGTAATCGTGTCGCCACTGAAGTTGAGTCCGATGTAACCTACGCTGTCAATGATATTGTACTCGGCCAGCACGTTGGTTCCGTTGAGTTGCACGGCATTGTACTGACCATCCGATCCAAGGCCCATTCCGGCAATCAGGGCGGTGTTTTTGACGCTGTTGTTACGCATCACGAAATTTTTGCATCCATTGATTGTCAAGGCATTGTTGTTGGTCCGGTTAATCAGGTTCGATTCGAAAAGGACGTTTTTCGAGGCATAGAAATTGACGCCGTTTGTTCCAGAATAAACAGTTTCAGTATTTCTGATGATCAGGTTGTAACTGTTCTGGACATCGACGGTTTGACTGCCGGAACCCGAAAAGCATAGATTCTCAATTGTGATGAAGTTTAATCCGCTGATTTTCAGTAAAACATCAATATTGGGCGCTGTAGTTACCGATAGGTTTGGATCGGATTCAGAATATAGACTGAATTTCTTCGTTGCTGGCTGATAATACCACTCGCCCTGCTGATCAAGCGTTCGCAGATCATTTTGAATGAAATAGCCGAATCCGTCAATAAATTCATAACCCACATTGGTGGTAAATACCAAAGTTCCTGAACTCTGCGATTGGATGGTCAGACGGTCCAGAATCCATCGTACCCGTCGGACAACCGCTTCGGCGCCGGTCCAGTTGGTGGCATCACTCAGTTGCTTGTCGGTGATCTGGTTGGTTCCTGAATGCGATTCGTACGAAAGATATCCTTTGTTCGGATCGGTCGCATTGGGCCAGCGGCCGATTTGCTGCGGAACCCCGTTGACAAAAAAGTTGTTCACCTTGCTTCCGCAGGCCGGACAACTTGCCTCCCAGAGGTTGGTTGAAGTTTGTTTCCAGCCGGTGATCGCTGTGGTCCCTGAAATCACGGGTTTCTTGCCTGATCCATAAGCTCCGAAATAAATATTTTTCGCAGCATTTCCCGATTTCGACAAAACAAGCTGACCGGGAAATGTATCACCACATTTGAAAAGAACCGAATCGCCTGGCTGAAGTGAAGGTAAAACTGTTTTCAGTTTGGTGATGCTTTGATAGGCAGTAACAACTGTTTTACCATCGTTTAAATCGCTTCCCGAACTTGATGAAAGGTAGTAATTGGTGGCATTAGCCAGCGAAAAAATCAGAAGAATAGATAAAATTAGAAATATTTGTTTCATCAGAATCTAACCTTTTAATGACCGCTATTGATCAGTTGCTCACCCATGTAGCTTCCATAACTGGTGATGCAAAAGGATGAAATCAAGATCAATAAGCCGATAATCAGCACAAGATAAGTATTAGTTTTCACGCTTTTCCACTCCTTCATCAGAACCCCAACAAGGTAACTAAAAAATATCAGCATCGACATGTGCAGTACCCAGCTGGCAAAACGAAAATTCCCCATCTGGACGTGCCCCAATCCGTAAAAGAAAAACTGGAAACACCACAGCGAACCTGCCAGTGCCGACCAAGTCCAGTTCCGCAGGATTTCCTTTCCTGAGATCACTTTTTGAGGAATAAATTCATGCAGTGTTTTGTTCCTGATGCCTGCAATCACAAACCAAATCAGGTTGACCGCAAAACATCCCGAAGTTGAAATGATCATCTTGGCGTTTCCTTCGAAATTTCCGGCACCGTTCTTTGCAGCCATATCGGCAATGGGTTGTCCGTATTCGAGCGAAAGGTTAAAAACTCCTGAAAGCACACCGGCCACAATGGTCAGAAGCAAACCTACGGTCATGTTGAAGCCCTGATTGCCCGAAGAAAGGGAATTCAGGTCTTTCTCCTTTTTGAAGCCTGCCCATCCGCAAATGATCACGCCCAACAATGAAAGAATCATTCCTGAAAGGACGATTCCTCCGCCTGGTTTTGAAAAGTATTCGCCAATTCCGCCAAAAACCAGCATGGGAAAAATGGTGCCCAGCACCGCTGAAATACCGATGGCCAAAGTATAGGTCAGCGAATAGCCGATGTGGTTGATCGCTTTTCCGAACGACATGCCGCCAAATCCGTAGGCTGCACCCAGCAGAAAAGCAATCCAGAAGGGTTTGGCAGGAGCGTCCGCCAGGATCCTGAAAAAGCCCGGAACCGTCAGCCATCCGACTACAAGCGGCATGATGATCCAGGCGAAAATCGCCTGGGCCAGCCAAAAGGTTCCCCACGACCATTTTCGGGTTTGTGTTTTTGGAAGATAACAACTCGATGCCGAAATGCCGCCGATGGCATGAAGTCCGGTGCCGAGAATTGGATTAGAGCCAAACATAGTGAATTAGTTTAGAGGTAAAAACTAGGTTAAACCTGAAGAGCCAAAAACAAAGCCCGGACATTCTCAGGTGCAATATCCGGTAATATTGCTTCGTGACTGGGCGAAATAACCAGCCCGGTTGGAAACAATTCTTTTAATTCGTGAACCTTTTTTGCAACTTCTTCAGGCTTTCCGTTCACTAAAAGATTCTGAGCGTCAACTCCTCCGCAAAAGGCAACTTTTCCGGCGAAATGCTTTTTCAGATTTGGCGCATCCATTTCACTGGCCAATGCCTGAACCGGATGAATAATATCAGCTCCCAAATTGCTCAAATCCTGAATGATCGGAAAGATTGAACCACAGGAATGGTGCATAACGGTCAGTCCATAGCTTTTGGCCTGATCGATCAGTTTCTTAGTTCCTGGAAATACAAATTCTCTCAAGCTATCCGGATCGACCATCAGGCAGGTCTGACTGCCAAAATCGTTGCCAATCAGCACGGCATCCAGCAATCCTTTGGTCGATTCATAGAAAATCTCGTTGGCTTTCAGATAGAAATCGGTAATCCGGTCGATTACCGCCCGAAACATGTCAGGATTGGCAAGCATCACCATCAAAGCCTGCTCCATTCCGAAAGCGGCACAGGCATCCTGAAAATGCGCACTCCAAAGAATTCCCATTTTGATCCGGTCTTTGGGTGCCAGAGCCACTCTTCTGAAAGATTCTTTGCGGTCGAGATAGTTTGATGGTTCGGGCCAGGCAAATTTATCAACATCGGAAACTTCCGAATAATCTTCGAAAAAGCCCGGAGCGGTTAGAGTTCGCTCATCGGGAGTGTCCAAATGACTGACCTTGGCAAAATTAAAGGCGCAGGCAATGTGATTTGACGGCGGGTAATTATAAGGTACTTCGATGGGATAAATATCATCGCCAATCGCTGTGCGAAGTTCATCAATGCTAGTTACCCCAAAGTATTTGATCAATGCCGGTTCTGCCGATGGGACAGGCAACCCAAGCCACGAAGCTGGTCGATCAACCGGTTGGTGATGAATCGTGGCAAAAAAGCGTTCGCGGTGGTTCATGTTATCTTTTTTTTTGGCTTAAAAAATCAGTTTTTTGCTGGTGGTTTTGTCGTCGGATTTAACAACCAGAAAATAAATTCCTTTTGCAATATCTTCCTTCACTGTAATGTCGAAGATTGCCCCGGATTGACTCAATTCAGTATTTTGAAGTTGACCGGTCAGGTCGAATAACTGAATTTCACAATGCCGGGTGTGTCCGAACTTTGACAGATTCACGGTAAATCTTTGGCTGTTTACCGGGTTTGGATAAACCACAATATCTTCTCCTTCAGCACATTCAGTAATTCTATTCGGTTGATTAGCCAGACATTTTCCCGGTGCTGTGCTGACTTCCACCTCAGCCAGCGAAAGGGTCGCTGTTCCCGGAATCTGAATCCGGATGTATTGTCCGCAAGATTTTACCTGAATGACATTTTTGGTCGCAGCCTTACCACTAAAATAATATTTCCAAATGGTAGGGTCAGCAGCCACTTTCACTGGATCATCGGTAGCGAATGGTTTTTTCGACACAAAAACATAGAAGTTGGAAAGTCGTTCTCCACAGCAATCGGTCCGGTTCCAGATATTGATAGAAACGATTGAATCCTGGTTATTCCTGTCCCAGTTCCACCAGGGATTCAGGCTGTTTTCGTTGGTGTGAGTGACCGAACCCGAGGTGAAATTTCCGTTTGTATTGCCATCCACGGCGAGCGAAGCATTTCCGCTGTAGGCTGTCGAGGATTGTGTGACGAAGTCGGCCAGAACAATTTCAGGAATGGTGTTTTCAACCGGGAAACCAATGATTTCCTTTAATACACCTCCATCAAATGATTGAATTGTTGAGCCTTTAAAATTTACAAAAACTTTATCATCGTGTATAACTTTAGTTTTCAGGAAAATAGTGAGCCTCGTCAAATCGCTTGTAACCTTATCAATTGTTGCATACGAATCATTGATTTTTACCGAGAAAAACGATGATTCCTTAGATACATCCTGTAAATTTTTATCCGGAATTACCAATACCGAAAGACCATCTTCGGCGACTGAAGCAGAAACCGTTTTCGGGGGCGCACCCGGTGAAAGATTTTGAACAGGAGTACCTTCGAATGGAAGAAGAATACCCAAATCCTCACTTTTTATTGAATTGCCCGAATAGGAAAAAGTTAATTCATTGTTGCTGAATATTCTTTGAGATGTATATAGAATCAGTTCAGGAGAACTTGAGCTACTTTGTATTAAAGAATCAATAACGATCTCTGTTCCATCGGAAAAGAACGAAAAACTATTTTTCGACCAAGTTCCGGCAAGCAGACTCTTTGATGCAGTAATTCGTATTTGAGAGCCTTCGCTGTTGGTTATTGCATTAACAATTCGAGGTGCTGAACCCGACAACAAATTCAAAATCAGTGTATCGGTAAACGCTGTTAATTGCTTCCCGTAAACAGAGCGCACATTTCCCGGTTGGTAAGATGCACTTACAGTATCACTATTGTTGATTGGAGCCGAACTGTATATAACGAAACTGTTTTCAGAAGCAATTAATTTCACTGAATCCACAGACACAGCATTCTTGTTGACTTTCAGAGAAAATCCTGTGAAATTTTCCTGCGGTTTTATTTCACCAGAGATATAAATTTTTACACCCTCCGAAGGATTGGTTACCGAACCTGTTTTAAAAATCGGCGGTTTTTCAGTTCCCCAGTTTTTATTAGGTTGTGAACCCATCCACAGTTCGAGTTTACCACCTTCGGCAATTTCTTTGTGATCCAACCAGCATTTGTTTATTGGAGTATCGTTGAGTGTAGCACGTTGAATATAAATATTTTCCGCAGAATTATTATAGGTTTTAACGATGAATTCTTTACCTGAATAGTACCGAGAATCAAGCGAAATTGTAATCTGATCGAAGAGAGGACTGGTAATTTCGTAGCGGTTATCGCCGGGACAAACCGGATGCAAACCACTGGCGGCTAATATGTACCAGGCCGACATCTGCCCAACATCTTCATTTCCAACCAACCCTTCAACCGAATTGTGATATGCCCTTTTACAGATTTGCCTGCTCCAGTACTGAGTTAACCATGGAGCTCCTAAACGATTGAATAAAAACGGAATATGATGTACCGGCTCATTGGCATGATTGTAATAATCATTCCAGATCATGTTTTCAGGGACTCTCTTAAACAATTCACTGAGGTCTGCCAAGGCTTTTTCCTGACCACCTAATAACTTACATAGCCCGGGAATATCATGTGGAACAAACCAACCCTGCTGATAGGGATTACTTTCAACACATCCATAATTCTGGGTGAGGCGTCCATTTGCAGGCCATTTTTCCCAGGTTCCATTATTCAGCCGTGGACGAAACCAATGCACCGAAGGATCGAAAATATTCTGGTAATACTTCGAACGGATATGGTATCTGGAAGCATCATCTTTTTTGCCGAGACTGTCAGCTAAAACAGCCATGCACCAGTCGGAATAAGCGTATTCAAGCAATAGGGAAATTGAATTGCTGTACCCTGAATTGCTGTTTCCAAACATTGTGGAAGTGTTTTTAGCAAACAGATAAGCTTTATTCACATCGAATGTTCTGATGCCTTTGTTGTACGCATCAGCCATAACCGAAATCGCAGGATTACCAATCATACAGCCACTGTACGCATTCAGAAACTCCCAGCGTTCAAGGTATTTTGTTTTGTTTTCATCAGCAAGTTCAACCAATGAATTGAGCATGTCGCTTACCACAGTTGGATTGATGATCGTTTGCAATGGAAACTGACTACGGAAGACATCCCAGCCACTGAAAATAGTTCGTTTTACAAATTTGTCTGTTTTGTGAATCAGTCCATCGCCACCCGGATAGCTCCCATCCACATCGGTAAAACAACGGGGATCAATCATGGTATGGTAAAGCGCTGTGTAGAAAATTGTTTTATCTTCTTCGCTTTTCCCTTCAACAATCATCTTGCTCAAAGCAGTGTCCCAAAGCTTTGTGGCATTTTCTTTCACACGGTTGAAATTGAAATCGGAGATTTCCGAAAGAAGATTATTCTTTGCACCATCCATACTTACAAAAGAGATTCCTGCTTTCAGATATACTTTTTCATCCTTCAAAGTTTGAAATTCGGAATAGAATCCAAGGTGTTTTCCCTGTTTTTCGCGGCAATCTTTTTCGACTGTGGCATTTGCAACTGCCTCGCGGTATCGGTCGCTCTCAATATCTTGTCGTTTTCTTGTCCAGTTGTCAGGAATTACCGCACTCCAAACACCAAAATTGGTTAAGGGTTTACTGAATTTCGCATAGAAATAGACCGTATAATTCGGGTTTCCATCGCCATTACCCCAACCGCCACCTTCCGGTGTACATTTCATCCAACCCTGAATGGTAGAATCATTCACCACTTTGATGTATTGCTCTGTTGATGTACCGCCAACCCGACGGGCCAGATCGATTTGGATGCGCGATTGTTTGTTCTCGGGAAAAGTAAAACACAACATCCCGCTGTGTGGTGCAGCTGTACATTCTGCCCTGATCTGATAGTCTGTTAAGGTGGCAGCATAGTACCCGGCTTTTGCAATTTCATCTGTTTTGGAGTAGCGCGATCGATAACCTTCTTCGGGGCGATCAATCCGTCCGGAGGAAGTTTGTAATACTCCCGTGGTGGGCATTACCAAAAAGTTGCCCAAATCGCCGAACCAACCAACACCGCTCATTTGTGTAAAAGCAAAGCCTTCGATGGTGGTATGTTCGTAACTGTAACCCGATCCATTATCGCCTCCGGTAATGGTATTTGGGCTTACCTGAACCATTCCAAACGGAGTTGCCGCTCCAGGAAAAGTTTTACCCAGACCATGTGCTGCACCAGCCAACTGGGTATTTGTACTGGCTCCAATCAAAGGATTGATATAATTTGCCAAATTCTTCGGTTGAGCCACAATGCAAAATTGAAGAATAAGGAACATAAATGCTGTTAAACCCGTCTTCATATGATTTTTTATTTAATTAAGATTCTTAGCGACAGCGCATATTTCGAAGGCAAGGTTTTTGGAAGTTCAACTAAAGTCCCTTTTTCGTCTTGGGCAAATTTCAGTTTCTGATAGGTGCCAAGCAACTCAATGGATTTGATCTGGTCAATAAAGTCTTCCAGTTTCAGGCGGGAGTTGATTCCGAAAATAGCGTCATCGGTTATTTCTTTCTGAGTCAATTTTTGCACTTGAAAGTAAAAATTTTCGCCTTGAAAGTGCTGAATTAGCAGATGACTCATTTTACTTTTTCATGGATTAAATTTATATTTTAAGGATATTCTTGCCTGGTTTTATCTTTTCGTTGGTTACCATTCCTTTGTATTTTATTTTTAAGTTGTAATTACCATCCGAAACAACATTAACAACCAAACCGTTTTCGGTCGGAACAGCAATCAGTGAAGTGGAGTGACCATTGAATCTCAGATTTTTTATTCCACAACGTTTTGTGCTTAGAATGTTCCAGACCAGTTCATTTTTTGAAGCATCGGGCTTTAAGCCAATGGCGTATTCAATCAGATACATGATGGGTGCAATCCCCGTCCAGCCAACAAAATCTTTCACTGATTGCGCTCCACGGGTTAGCGAATCGGTGGCATAATTCTCCCAGTATGTGCCGGTTTCCAAATACACTTTTGTTACATTTTCAAGGTGATTCATTGCAATTGCATGAGCCAGAGAATCATATCCATATTTTTCCAACCCTCGAATAATCATGGTATTGGTGGGCGACCATACCCCACCTGTCCAGTAGCCTTTCTGATTGAACCCTTTTTGATCAGCCGCTAAGGTAGGAACCCTGTGTACACGGTTAAAGGTTTCTTTATTCTCCAGCTCCTCAACCAATTTTGCCGCCTGAGATTTAGACGGCACCTGAGCCAGCATCGGCCAGAATGCGCTGATTGATTTTACAGGTATCGCATTTCCACGAACGGTCAAATCAAAATAGAATTTGCTTTTTTCGTCCCACATCAGTTGATTGATTCGTTTGGTCAATGCTTCTGCTTCCTTTTCAAACTTACGGCTCTCTTCCGATCGTTTCAGGATTGATGCGATTTCAGACAGGTTTCTGGCGAACAGAACCATTTCCGAAGAGATATCAACGGCAGTTCCTCCTCCGGTAAGGTAATCGTTTCGGGGCGAATCGTCCATCCCTGCCCAATCGGTCAGATACAATCCATTCCCTTGTTCAAGGTACTTCCGGCAAGCCAGGTAGCATTGTTTCAAAGGCTCAAAAACTGATTTCAATCGTTCCTTATCTCCTGTGATGCGGTAGCTTTCTAACTCTGCCCAAGCCAAAATCGGGTGATTTAAAGCGTCGAGGGTTAATACCGGATTGGGGGTTGGTGTTTCTTTGCCTACATATTCAACATCCCATGATTTTCCCGTATACCGGTTTCCGTAGCGACTGAAAAGTGGTTTATTTTCCACATTCCTCCAACCAGCATAATCGATACCGGTCGTCCGGTTAATTTCGCGGCATATCTCTCCGTCGGCATGTTGTTTCGCATAAAAATTATCAAGGGTTGAAATCCCGGGAACGAACGGATGTCCATAGTTGCAAAACATGGTCAAAAAGCCGCTGTCCCAGAGAAATATGTTGCTATTAAAAGCGGCATCCATGTACTGAGATACAAACCCATTTTCAGCCGTCGGCTCGTGAAAGTTTTTAAATGCCAACTCCCAGGTTTTCCAGTAACTTTCGACAAAAGTGCTGTCCTGATCGTAAATTGGAACAGGCAATTTTGAACGCATTTCAGAAAATACCGGGATTGGCGTTTTCACGTACTGTTTTTTTGAAAAGTAATTTCCCTGTTCCTGTGCTTGAGAGCATACAGTTGCAAAAAGGAATACAACAATCACTTGATAAAACGTTTTCATTTCAGGTATATTTAATTGATCTGACATAAATAATTCCTACTATTCGCAAGCCTTTCAATGCTATTTCGTTATGTGCCGCTTCCAATAATCTGTTCGCCAATGTAACTGCCTACCCCAAAATGTTTCAGCAAAGGTTTTTCAGCCGACGGAACTGGCAATCCCAGCCACGAAGCCGGACGATCAACCGGTTGGTGATGAATCGTGGCAAAAAACCGTTCGTGGTGGTTCATGTTATCTATTTTTTGGCTTAAAAAATCAGTTTTTTGCTGATGGTTTTGTCGTCGGATTTAACAACCAGAAAATATATTCCTTTTGTAATATTTTCCTTAACCGTAACATCAAAGATTGCCCCTGATTGACTCATTTCAGTATTTTGAAGTTGGCCGGTCAGGTCGAATAACTGAATTTCACAATGGCGCGTATTTCCAAACTTCGACAAATTCACAGTAAATCTTTTTCCGTTTACTGGGTTTGGATAAACAACGATTTCTTCACCTTCAGCAAACTCGGTTATTCGGTTCGGAATGTCGGCCAGACATTTTCCGGGAGCCGATGTCACTTCAACTTCGGCCAGCGAAAGTGTGGCTGTTCCGGGTATTTGTACCCGAAGATATTGTCCGCAGGAATTTACCTTGATGGTTGTTTTAACTCCGGCTTTTCCGGTAAAGAAATACTTCCAGACAGCAGGATCTTCTGCCACTTTCTTCGGATCATCAGTTTTAAATGGCTCTCTGGAAAGAAACACATAAAAGTTCGACAGCCGTTCGCCACAGCAATCAGTCCGGTTCCAGATGTTGATTGAAACAATCGAATCAAGCTTGTTCAGGTTGTACATCCACCAGGGATTTTGGGTATTTTCCTGGGTATGCGAAACCGAACCCGCCGGAAAGTTTCCGTTCGTATTTCCATCTACGGCCAGCGTTGCCAAACCGCTGTAGGCTGTCGACGATTGGGTCACGTAGTTGGCCAGAACAATTTCAGGAATGGTGTTTTCAACCGGGAAACCAATGATTTCTTTTAAAACGCCTCCATCGGTTGATTGAATTGTACCGCCCGAAAAGCTCACCACGATGACATCACCAAACTTTAATTTGTTGGCAAGCGCCAGACTGACCACATTAAATGAATTACTCACGCTGTTGATCTTAATCGTAGTACCACTGATTTTAACCTTGAAATAAGGCAGTTGTGTGCGAATGTCGAGCAGACTTTTATCGAAAGTTAACTGCAAACCACTTTCCTTATTGATGATGATTCCGCGGAAAATTGTAGGCGGCATTCCGTGTGATATATTTTGAACCGGAAACGATACAAATGCCTTCAGACTGCCATTGTCAGAACTTTGTATCTCGGTTCCGTCGTAAGAAAGTTCCAGATGATCTTCGAGGTAAAACCCTTTGGCAGTAGTCAGAATGTACCGGGCCGAATCTCCTGTTTTCAAAGCAACTGAACTGAGTGCAAGAACCTGACCAGAAATGGTATTCTTTAAAATCAGTGACGAAGGAAGTCCCAGTTTCATTTTTTTATTGAACACAAGTTCAACCTGAGAACCTTCGAAATTGCTTTTTGCTTCCACCAGGCGAGGCGCTGCGCCAGCCAATAAATTATCAATCGCCAGTTTGGTTATGTCCTGAAGCGGAATACTATCCGGGGAAAGTAGGTTCCCCTTTGAATAATTCAGGAGGAGTTCATCGGTATTTAGTAGCTCATTTTCAGGAATAAGTTTTAAAATTGAATCGTTTGAATTATAGCCTGATCCCTGAATTTTGAGCGTATCAACTCCATTTTTCAGGATCACTATTCCGGAGAAAACTGTTTGATTAATAACCGGCTCCGAAAGTTTCAACTGAATGGCTTTGGCGTCACCTTCCACTTTGGCTGATTTGAATTCAGGAGCGGTAGCCGCAGTTAAAATGTACTTTTTGCCGGCTTCGGTTGGGAATGTAAATTTATCGCCGTCTTTGGTCACTTTCAGCATGTTGCCAGATTCATCTTTCACAATCAGGAATTTGCCTTTCCACGGACAAAACATCGTGCAGGTTTTCCCTTTTTCGCTGGAAAGTGAGACATCGCTAATGATTCCGCTCCTGTAATTTGCCGAAACCAGAAATGCGCCTTCCGTTCTGAAATCCTTGATTGCAATGTCTTTCCAGCGCGATGGAACTGCCGGGAAGATCCGAATAATGCCATTCCAGCTTTGCAAGAGCATGTAGTCGATGCTTTCAACGGCCGAAAGCGGAGTTTCGATGACTGCACCGCCACTTTCGTTGTACATGGTATTGGCCTGAATCAGGTTGTGCGATTTCATCAAATCGAGCGTCGAAATGGCTTTTTCGCCATTGCCCAGAGTCGAATACATCGAAGAACCAATCGTAAAAGTGTAACCAGCGTATCCGTTGGCCTGTGTGAGGGTCTGCCAGCGTTCGAGCGACTTTTCGATCAATGCCTTTTCGGGTTTCCCTTGTTCCGGGTTGATCAAATGATACGGGTAGATGCCGATCAGATGCGAAAAATGCCGGTGCCCCATGTCAAAACCCTGATTGGCATCCACACGGAAACCATTGTCATCGGTCGGGAATGGGGTCAGATTGGTCAGTTTTTCCTGCCAATTAGCTTTTTGTGCATCATTAAAACCAAACTCCTTATCCATATCCAGCAGGGTTTGAAACACCCATTTGGCCGACATCAATCCGTAGTTGGTATCTTTGTTCAGCGCCTCGCCGCCATTGTCTTCATATTCCGGCGAGCGTGAGGGATCGAGATGATATTTTCCATCTGCTCCTTTTTTGAGTTTCGAACTCAGGAAAACCGCATTGTCTTTCAGCATCGGGAAAAGCGCTTTACCTAGGACATCATCACCCGAATATCTCCAGTATTTCCAGTACATCTGTAGCAACCAGGGCATGTTTCCAAACTCCTCTCCCCAATTGCCTTTTCCGTCGTAGGTTGATGATCGTCCAACCGTGATTCCGACCCCATTGGCGTTGGTTTTGAAGGCGCCCGACTTGTAAATCCGGTCCATTCCGTTAATAAACGCGCGTCCGGCATCGAGTTTATTGGCACTGTACATCGGGAAATAGGCCAGTTGCACATTCAGGTTCCACCACACTGCTGCCCAGGCTGATTCCCAAATCCAGGTACCCTGCGTATCCATGATCAGATCCGAATTTTCGGACGATGCACAGGCAAATTTGTACAATTGCAGGTACCAGAATTTCTGCCAGTACGCGTCTTGCTTGATTTCCAGGTAACTCGACTGCATGTAATTGTGCCACCATTCCTGATGCCTGGCGGTGATTGCCTGATAACCTTCAGAAACAGCGTCCTGAACCCGTTTCACCGCATCAGCTGTTGCATTGGTGGCTGACGTTGCGGTATTGGCCACATCGCTGGTTCCGATAGCCACATACAAAACCTGCGTTCCGTCGGGTTCTTTCATCAGTTGCGAAGCCACCACATGCGCGCCCTGACTTTTCATTTTATTGATGACCAAATCGATATCGCCTTGTTTCGTTAGCACTGGCTTGGGTGGAAGCTGACTGGCATATTCTGCCACATTTTTCTTTTCCAGATAAAAGCGTGGCGTAATTCCCCATTCTTCCCTAACTCCAAGTTTTGCATCAAGCTCCCCATTTTCACCCTTGAGAACCACGATAAAAACCAGGTTTTTCCGGTCATCAAAAGCACGCCAATTGATCGATCCCTTGTCTGTGGTTATTACTCCACTGGTTTCTCCGTCGTAGAGGTTCATGCGCATGGTTTGTCCTGACGTTTTGCCAAGCGGGGCGATGATCATATTTCCGGCGTACACCTTTGAGTCGCAGTATTCCCAACCCGGAATTGAATAATGCTCAATGGCCTTGTAATGCGACAGCAACATCCGGATTCCGTTTGGATTTTTTGAATCTTTCATGATCATGGCGCCTTGAACGCCGTCGCCAATAAATGCGCCGTTGAAGAAATTGGTATCCAGGTTGTTTTTCCAAAGCAGGTCCTGTTTCGATATAAAATCGGGCCAATTGATGGTTTGCGCCTTTGTTAAAGCAAAAGACAAACAGATAAGAATTGATAACAGATATTTTTTCATGGAGAGGTATTTATTTTTTCTTCAGCCCCGAAATCCGGAGCGATACGGCATGTTTTGAAGGCAAAGTTTTTGGAAGTTCTACCAATGTTCCCTTTTCATCTTGTGTAAATTTCAGTTTCTGACTAGTACCAACTAACTCAATGGATTTGATTTGATATTTGTTTCCCGGAAGCGAAGTGATCCGAATTTTCTGATCGGTTGGAATAGCCATGGAAATCGCGTAAAGTGTATCGCTTTTAGTGGTGAACCGAATGTCTTCTGAAGTATAAGCCGGAATCTGGTCGTTGAAATCGCCCTTTCCGTCAGATGTTGTGCCTTCACCAAAATTCGTCCACGGCCGGGTGCCATAAATCGCCTCACCATTTACGGCCAGCCAGGCACCCATATCAAGCAAAACGGTCTTCACTTCTTCCGGAATTGTGCCATCGGGCCGTGGCGGAATATCCAGTAAAAGTTGTCCGTTTTTGCTCACAATCGTAATCAAATAATCAATCAGCATCTGCGATGTTTTGTACACCGGATTCATATTGTAGCACCAACTGGCATTGTCAATCGACGCATCAGTCAGCCAGGGAAATTCCTGAATGTTGTCCAAGGCTCCCTTTTCCAAATCGAGGATTGCCGAATTGGCAGGCAATTCACCGACTTTGTAAGTCATCGAAACTTCTTGTTTCCAATCCAATCCTTTGTTGTAATAGTAGGCCATCAGATTCCGTTTAATTGAATCAGGAATGAACGAAAGACGGCTGTCGAACCAAACCATATCAGGCTGATATTTAGCAATAACTTCCATGGTTTTGTTTTTCCAAAGCTGAAACCATTCCAGACTTGGCGCCGGGTTTGGATTTTTGTAGTCAAAGGCACCGGGGAGAACTTTCGGACCATACAATCCGGCATTTTCAGGATTGGCACAATCGGTATTCGGGTCCCAGGTTGGATACCAGCCCCACAGCCATTGATGATGAAAAGTCGCGATGAATTTCATTCCTTGTTTCCTGATGGCAGATTCCAGTTCACCAACAATGTCGCGTTTCGGACCCATGTTTTTCGCATTCCATTTGTTCAACTTGCTGTTCCACATCGAAAAACCATCTGCGTGTTCTGCCACCGGACCGGCAAATTTTGCTCCTGACCGGCGGAACAGATCAGCCCATTCATCAGCATTAAACTTTTCAGCTTTGAACATCGGGATGAAATCCTTGTATCCAAATTTGTCAGGTTTACCATAGGTTTTCAAATGATGATCGTAAAATTGCGTTCCCCAAACCAGGGTATCGATATACATCCAGCGCGGGTACCATTCGCTTCCGAAAGCCGGAACAGAATAAACTCCCCAGTGAAAATAGATACCGAATTTGGCATCCTGAAACCATTCAGGATAAGGATGTTTGGTTAATGATGCCCAGGTTGCATCATATTTTTGCGGAGAATCCGGATTTTTAAGGTCTTCAGAATTGCTTACCAATACGGCACAACAAAGTATCAAGGTGTAGAATATTCTTTTCATTTCTATTTCAGGTTTCCGGTCAATTTACTTTTAATTTCCATCAAATGTTTGACGTACAGATCATCAATCAGTCCGTCGCCTCCCGGTGGAACATCCAGCAAATAATTGGTGTTGCGCGAATTGCATAAATTAATCATGTCAGCTATTTTTCCGGCTTCCTGAAGTTTGATTTCACCGGTATGCCAAAACCAGCGACCTCCGGCATCAATACAATCGCAAAGCTCCGAAATATCTTTGTTTTCAACTGGTGGAACCGCCTTTTCAGGATTAACCTGCATGCGGTAAGGATATTCATAGCCAATAATATCGGAGTTCAGGTAATTATCCGAGTTATTGGCCAGCACAATGCAATTGGGTTGTAATTTTTGAATGAGCGCCTTAAGCTGTAACCAATATTGTCCGGTATATTTGTTCGAATACTGATCAAACCATAGCAAATCGATGGGTCCGTAATTGGTAAGCAATTCCGCAATTTGCTTTTCGATGAAACCTTCGAAATCGCCTTCGGCTTCAGCGGGCAAACCATGGAGGTCTTTCTGGCCGGACTTCAGCGAATTCCCGAAAGAACCGGAGAAATCGCCGGGAAGACAATAATACAAGCCAACTTTTACTTTTGCCTTGCGGCAGGCATCCACATATTCGCTCACAATATCTGCTTTCCCATTCCTGAAATTTTTAAAGGCAGTGATGTCGTGAGTGGTGTATTTACTGTCCCACAAGCACCAGCCACCGGTGTGTTTGACGGTCAGAACGGCATAATTCATTCCTGCAGACTTGATGGTTTTGGCCCATTGTCTGCAATCGAGCTTCGCCGGATTAAAAAGCATCGGGTCTTCGTAGCCGGTTGCCCATTCCTTGTCGACATAAGTTCCCATGTTGAAATGAAGGAACATGCCGTATTTCCAGCTGGCAAATTCCTGCTGCTTTTTCAGGAGCAATTCAGGGGCCTGAGGCTGAGCGGCTGCAGACGCAAATGATAACATGAAAATTAGCGAGACTATCAGGCTGACCGATTGTCTTAATGATGAGTTTGGGGATGTTTTGCGCATGGTATTTTGGTTAGGTTTAAAAACAGAAAGCGTATCCATTACAAAAAAACAAAAGTTGTAAGCTGATTTATTGTACATTTCCGACATTCTTTAGTATTTTTCCGATCATTTCAACTTTGTCTAAAGTTATGAATTCATTTGGCATTCCAATCGATCTGAAAGTCAAGCTGCTCAATGTGGCCAGCTGCGAACTCGATTCGTCGTGGAACTACCATGGACTGGTCAGTCATTTTCCTCGTATCTATTTAATAACCAGAGGTGAAGGATACATTTTCCCGAACAACCAGAAGATCAGGCTTGAACCTGGCAAACTTTATTTGATACCCAGCCAGATTCCCTGCAGCTATGCTTGTCCCGAATCGTTGTCTCAGTATTACCTGCACTTTACCGTTGAATTGACCGAGCAATTGAATATTTTCGACATTTATCCGTACTCTTTCAGTTCCTTCGCGTCAGAAAACGATCTCCGGCTTTTTGAACGTCTCATCGAAATCAATCCGGATTCGGCACTTCGGGTACTCGATCCGGCGGTTTACCAAATCAAAAACTGGGTAAACAGCCCCGGCGACAATTCTTCCATCTCACAGCACATCGAAACCAATGGCTTGATTTTGCAGCTTTTCTCACGCTTCCTGAAAAACGACACTCCTGCAAACTCTTTTACCACCAAGCCTGGCAGCCGGTTCAACGAAATCCTGGCCTTTATCCGGAATAACCTCGAAAAAGAAATTTCAATCAATGGATTGGCTTCGCGATTAAAAATGTCTCCCGATCATTTTACCCGTTTGTTCCGGAAGGAAACCGGCGCTGGTCCGGTGGAATACATCATTCAGAAACGCATCGAAAAAGCCCAGCTTTTACTGGTGGTTACCAATTTGTCGGTGAATGAGATTCTGGTAAAGACGGGCTTCAACAGCGCATCGTATTTTATCCGGATTTTCAAAACCATCAATGGTCTGACGCCGCTCGAATACCGGAAGTTTCATCATTTGCTTCATGCAAAGTTTTATTCGAACGAACTGTAAAAACGCAATCCTACATAGTGTTGCAGACCTTCCATTATTTTATTACAATTGTAGTATTGACACTTAACCGGCCATCATGAAACAAATCAAACTTTCATCACTTTTTATTATGCTGTTAATCAGCATTCAATGCTTGGTTGCACAAAACAAGCCTTTCCTCGAAAACCTTTACGATTACATTGAAAATCCGCAGATGATCGGGCTGGGACAGGAAGTTGCCCATGTTCCTTTGCTGCCATACACCAATCTTGACAAAGCCTGGAGTCAGTCTCAGGAACAATCTTCCGGATTCCTTTCGCTCAATGGGAAGTGGAAATTCCTTTACACGATCAATCCCGACGGAATTAATAAAGAATTTTTTAAACCCGGATTCAACGAAAAGGGAATGGCTGAAATCACCGTTCCCGGAATGTGGCAGATGCAAGGCTGGGGAGAAAAGATTTTCCGCAATGTTTCGCAGCCTTTCAAAGCTGATCCGCCTCATATTCCGCGCGATTACAATCCGGTTGGCTCTTACCGGAAGACCTTCACCGTTCCATCCGATTTTAAGGACAAGCAGCTGTTTCTGCATTTCGAAGGTGTCGCTTCGGCCTATTTTGTCTGGGTAAATGGGCAGGAAGTTGGATTCAACCAGGGCGCCAACGAACCCGCCGAATATGACGTGACCAAATTGGTGAAGCCGGGAAAGAACACCGTTTCGGTCATGGTTTTCATGTATTCCGACGGAACCTATAACGAAGATCAGGACATGTGGCGCCTTTCGGGTATTTTCCGGAATGTTTACCTGATGGCGACGCCGAAAGTGCACATCCGCGATTACTATATTTCAACCGATTTGGATGAAAAATACCAGGACGCTACCCTGAAAGTGGAAGCCGAGGTTCAGAATTTTTCTTCTGCTCCCATCGCCAATTACCAGGTGAAAGTGACTTTGCTGGATCAGGAAAACAAGCCGGTTCTCGAAGACCTGACTTCAGAAAAAGTCTCACTCGGGGCAGACGAGAAAACAAAAATCCGACTGAATGCAGCGGTCAAATCACCACAGAAATGGTCGGACGAAAAGCCAAATTTGTATCACATTGGCTTCGAATTGGTCGATCCTTCCGGAAAAACCACGGAAGCCCTGGCCGACCGGATGGGTTTTAAAAAGGTGGAAGTCCGGCATCAGGTTTATTACGTAAACGGCATGCCAGTCAAGCTGAACGGCGTGAACAGCCACATGCAGCATCCCGATCTGGGGCACACGATGGACCTTGAAACCATCCGCAAGGATTTTTACCTGATGAAACAGTTCAACATCAATTGTGTGCGAACCTGCCACTATCCGCCGGTAAAAGAATACCTGAAACTGGCCGACGAACTTGGAATCTACATTGTGGATGAAACCGGCGACGAAGCGCATGCCACCGAATTTATTTCGAACGATCCGCTCTGGACTAAATCGTATGTCCACCGTGCCGAAAAAATGGTGCTGCGCGACCGAAATCACCCGAGCATCATATTCTGGAGCGCAGGTAACGAAAGCGGTTCAGGATTCAACATCTGCGAAGTGATTGCTGCCGGTAAACGCCTCGACCCTAGCCGTCCGGCCTGGATGTACGGTGGAAACGACAACGATCGCCCGGGTCAAAACAACCCTGTGAAATGTGAAGACATCATCGGACCTCGATACGGAACTCCGTTTGAACTGAAAGTTTTCTTTGGTGAATCGCCCGAGTCGGTCGATCCGCGGCCTTCGTTTATGGACGAATACCTCGCCGCCACCGGAAACAGTCTGGGCGGACTCGACGAATACTGGGACGTGATTTACCAGTATCCGCGCTGCATCGGAGGAGCGCTCTGGGATTTTGTAAGCCCCGGATTGCGCGAAAAGTATGTCAGTACTCCTGATGCTTCCGGAAATAATACATCAGCAGCTTTAATGGGTAAAACTGAATTGGTTGCCGGCAAATTCGGGCAGGCTGTTCAGCTTACCGGAACCGATACCTGGGTGGAATTGTACCGCGACCCGAAATTGGACATTTCAGGAAAAGCACTGACGGTTTCTTTCTGGATCAAACCACGCGAATGGAACGGAAACGGCACCTTGCTTTCCAAAGGATTTTACCAGTTCGGCGTGGAGCAAACCAGCGAAAAGGAGCTTGAATTTTATGTGGGCGACCAGAAAAAAACAAGTGTAAAAACTTCGCTTCCTGAAAACTGGAAAAACAACTGGCATCTGGTTGCCGGAATTTACAACGGAACTCAGCTTCAGCTTTTCATCGACGGAGAGAAAAAAGCCGAAACCCTCTGCACTTTAACTATCGAAAATAAGCCATTTCCCATCAATATCGGTCGCAATCCGGAAATTGAAGCCCAGGAAAATCCCAACCATTACAGCAATGCGGCATTCGATCAGCTTGCCATTTTCGACAAAGTGGTGAATGTTCAGGATTTGATGAACCCGACCGAAGCAACCAAAAAATCGGCGCTCTGCTGGCTCGATTTTGATGAACAGAAAACCGGCCCCGAATTCTTCAGCATGGGCGTTGGTGGCAGAACCTACGGCATGATCTGGCCCGACCGTAAACCCGAACCCGAAATGTGGCAGGTTAAAAAATCGGCTCAGCCGGTTTCGGTAAAATGGACCAATGAAACGAAAGGCGAAGTCGAAATATGGAACCGGATGCACTTTACCAACACCAGCGAACTGGACGCCGTCTGGCAATTGCAGTGCGAGGGAACAGTTGTGAAAGAAGGAACTTTGCAAACCTCGGTTCCCGCACTTTCACGGGCAAAACTCACCATTCCGTTCCAGCCCTTTGTTCAGGAAGCAGGAAAAGAATATTTCCTTCTGATCAGTTTCCGCCAGAAAGCTGACCAACTCTGGGCCGCAAAAGGTTTCGAAAAAGCCTGGGATCAATTGCCTTTGACGGTTAAACAAATTACTGCTGAAAAACAAATTTCCAGTCTTCCGGCTCCTGAAATTACAGAAAAAGAGGGTTTCCTGTCGGTGAAAGGAAAGAATTTTGAATACCGTTTCGATAAGAAATCAGGCAATTTGGTTTCAGTAAGTTTTGACGGAACCGAATTGCTGAAAGAAGGAATGAACCTGAATCTCTGGCGGGCGCCGCTGGCCAATGACCTTGACAACTGGACCAACTGGCAATCTGGATTGAGCCGTCAACCGGGTTGGGGACTCGGTCAGTCGAATACCTGGTTCGCTCACGGACTCGATCAGATGAAAACCCGGGCTGACCAAATGAACTGGGTTAAAACTTCCGGCGAAGTTAGGCTGACTATTGAAAGTCACACTTCGAATGCCGATCTTTCCACTTCCTTCGAAAACCGGATGGTTTATTCGATTGACGGTTCAGGAAAAATGACGCTCGACCACACCGTGACGCCCTGCGGAAAAATGCCGGAATGGCTGCCGCGAGTGGGTGTTCAGATGGTACTGAACCAATCGTTCGATCAACTGAAATGGTATGGCCGCGGACCGTTCGAAACTTATCCTGACCGGAAGACCGGGGCAAAAGTGGGCGTTTATGCCGGTACGGTGGCAGAACAATATGTGCCGTATCTCATTCCGCAGGAAAACAGCAATAAAACTGACGTTCGCTGGGCTGTTTTGCAGAATGCTCAAGGCCTTGGAATCCGGATTTCGTCCTCCGAAAATTTCTGTTTCAGTGCGCTGAATGTGCAGACCGACAATCTTTCGCGGGCGCTATATCCGTTCCAGATGAAGCCTTTTGACGGGATTACTTTGAATTTGGACTATGCGCTGAGCGGTGTAGGTTGTAATGCTATTTCTGTACTGAACAAATATCGGGTGATGCCTTCAGAAAGGCAGTTTCAGTTGGTATTTGAACCATACAAAAAATAGGATGGGAGAGTGTCAATTTATGTTTTTTGTGATAACATGATGTAGAAAAGTTTCGGACAACAAACCCGTGATGATTTTATACGTTGTTGGAATACCTTTGATTACTATGTTTTTATGGGTTTTTGCGAAAGAGAACTGTGAGAATAATGAGTTTAAAATTTGAAATTTGGAACTTGGAACTTGGAACTTGGAACTTTTCCCTGAATCCTTGTGAATTGAAAATTGTTAGTGTATTTTTGCTGCCCATTGAAATGAATTGAAAATCATGACCAAACAGATCGTTGTCAGTGGAATCCGGCCGACCGGAAATTTGCACCTTGGAAATTATTTCGGTGCAGTGCGCAGCTTTTTGAAAATGCAGGAAGATTACAACTGTTATTTTTTCATTGCCGACATTCATTCTCTCACCACTCATCCAACTCCAGGTGATTTGCAATCGGGAGTAAAACAGGTGCTGGCCGAATATCTGGCCTGCGGAATTGATCCGGAGAAAGCGACTATTTTTATCCAGAGCGATGTTCCTGAAGTGTCGGAACTGTATGCTTTTCTGAATATGAATGCCTACCTGGGCGAACTGGAACGTACTACTTCTTTCAAGGAAAAAGCGCGAAAACAACCCGAGAATGTAAATGCCGGATTATTGACCTATCCCGTTCTGATGGCTGCCGATATCATCATTCACAAAGCACAGTTTGTTCCGGTCGGGAAGGATCAGGAACAAAATCTGGAGATGGCCCGCAAGTTTGCCGGACGCTTCAACCGGATGTACAACTGCGAATTGTTCCCGCTTCCGCAGCCTTTTACTTTTGATGGCGGCGATATGATTAAAGTTCCGGGATTGGACGGAAGCGGAAAGATGGGCAAGTCAGAAGGCAACGGAATCTTCCTGGTCGAAGATCCGAAGGATATCCGCAAAAAAGTGATGAGGGCCGTGACCGACGCAGGACCGACCGAACCTAACAGCAAAAAGGCGGAGGCCGTTGAAAATCTGTTTACCTTGCTTAAAATCGTTTCGACGCCGGATGTCGTTGCGCATTTCGATTTAGCCTACAACGATTGCAGCATCCGTTACGGCGATTTGAAAAAGCAACTGGCCGAAGATATCATTGGGTTCACGGCGCCTATTCGCGAGCGCATTCTGGAGATACTGAAAGACGAAGCCTATCTGGGCAAAGTGGCCCGTATGGGTGCCGAAAAAGCCAGGGAATCGGCCCAGAAAACGCTAAACGAAGTGAAAGATGTAATCGGTTTCAGAAGGTTGTTTTAATCTTTAGGAATACAAAATATTGTCAGGGTTTCACTTCATGTGATGCCCTGATTTTTTTGAGCTGCCATTTACCGATAGATTCAGTTTATTCACAGGTTTTGTTTATTCAGCATTGGATAAAACGCTTCCTTTGCGCTTCGATTAATAAACGATTAAAATAGCCGACCAACGTAATTTTCGGAAAAGGAAAGCAACTTATTCAAAAAAAATCAATCCATGGATAAAGAAACGATAACGGAAGTGCAATGGCGAAGGATGAAAGCACTTTTTGAAGGTTTTTCCCGTTTTACTTTTCCGGCAAACTTTTTCCAAAACAGTTCAGACAACAGAAATCAATGAGACAATTCCGAATTATTTTATTAATGATCTTCCTGTCGCTTCAGGGGTTTGCGGCCAACGTAACCCTGAGTGGCTATCTGAAAGACAAAGCCAACGGGGAAGCTCTCATCGGAGCTTCAGTATTCGTTCCCAAACTGAAGACGGGCGTCATTACCAATTCCTACGGATTCTATTCTATTACGGTGCCGGCAGGAAGCTATGCATTCACTTTCTCGTATATTGGGTACCAGACTCAGTCACCCGAAATCAAGCTCGATGCCAACAAACAGATGAATATCATGCTTGAGGAACTACGGCAACAGATTGATGAGGTCGTGGTCACAGGAGAAAAGAAAAACCAGAATGTGGAAAGCCTGCAAATGAGCATGGAGAAAGTTCAGGTGAAGATGATTAAAAAGCTTCCATCCTTTATGGGCGAGGTGGATATCATCAAAAGCATTACCCTGTTGCCGGGTATTCAGAATGGCGGGGAAGGAAGTTCAGGATTATATGTTCGTGGCGGAGGTCCGGACGAAAACCTCATGTTGCTCGACGAAGCCCCGGTGTACAATGCCTCGCATTTGCTCGGATTTTTTTCCGTATTTAATTCGGATGCCATCAAAGGGGTTGAGGTTTTCAAAGGTGGAATTCCGGCGGAATATGGAGGGAAAGCCTCGTCGGTAATTGATATCCGGATGAAAGACGGCAATTCCCAGAAGTTTGGAATGAGCGGAGGAATCGGCAATATTTCGAGCCGGTTAACACTCGAGGCTCCGATCATCAAAGACAAATGGAGCTTCATAGTTTCGGGTCGCAGGACCTATGCCGATTTTGTTGGCCGAATCCTTGGACTATCAGCCCTTCAGGATAATCAATTGTATTTTTACGATCTGAACCTGAAAACCAGTGCAACCATCAATGATAAAAACCGGATCTATATTTCGGCCTACACCGGCGACGACTATTTCAAAGCAGGTTCGTCGATTTATATGCGGTGGGGAAACCTGACTTCGACGGCCCGGTGGAATCATCTTTTCAGCAGTAAACTTTTCTCGAACACTTCCCTGATCTATTCGCAATACGATTATAGTCTGGGAACGCCAAGTTCGGGAGCCGACCAGTTCGATTGGTCTTCACAAATCGCGGATTACAATTTCAAGGAGGATGTTTCATGGTACCTGAATTCGGACAACAAGCTGACTATCGGGTTCAATGCCATATACCATCATTTTAATCCCGGACAGGTTTCTTCAGGTGCCGGGTCCTACTTTACCGATTTAAAACTTACCAATTATAATGCACTCGATAATTCGCTGTATGTTTCGAACGAACATACACTCGGTCCGAAATTTTCGATGAGGTACGGATTGCGTTACTCTTATTTCCAGCAGATTGGCGAAGGGAAAGTAAGGGAATATAAGAATCCGGAGAAACCCAATTCCAGCGAAGTGACGGGCATAAAAACCTACACTGCGGGGCAGATCATCCCGCCGGGTTATCACAACCTTGAACCGCGGGTGGCTCTCAAATACATTCTCACTCCGGAAAGTTCGCTCAAAGCATCCTATAACAGGATGGTCCAGAACCTGCATTTGATCACGAATACGAATTCTCCCACTCCGCTCGATATCTGGCTTCCAAGCAGCACCTATATTAAACCACTGATAGCCAATCAGGTCGGTCTGGGTTATTTTAGAAACCTGAAACGCAACATGTTCGAAACCTCGGCCGAAGTGTATTACAAA
Source organism: Prolixibacteraceae bacterium (assembly GCA_025355875.1). GTDB lineage: Bacteria > Bacteroidota > Bacteroidia > Bacteroidales > Prolixibacteraceae > Aquipluma. Next base: position 26,259 of record JANXYV010000123.1, read on the forward strand.
AAGTTAGAAAATGTAATCGACTATATCGATGGGGCGCAGTTATTCCTGAAAGAAGATCTGGAAACAGAGTTGCTGCGCGGAAGTGGATATTCATACGGACTTGAAATCTATGCAAAGAAACAAGAAGGAAAACTGACTGGCTGGCTGAGTTATACTTTATCGAAGTCGATGCGCACCATACCTGGGATCAACAATGGAAATGCCTATCCGTCGAGCTACGACCGCACCCACAATGTTTCGTTTGTTGCCAGCTACGAACTGACCCAACGGCTGAATTTTTCAACGACCTGGGTTTTCTCGACGGGTAACCCAACTTCGTACCCGATTGCCAAATACGATATTCAGGGAAACACGATGTTTTACTACGCCAGCCGGAATAGTAACCGGATTCCTGACTATCACCGTTTAGACATCTCGCTGACCTACGATTTCAAGAAAAACGATCACCGCAGGTACAAACAATCGCTGAACTTCTCGGTATACAATGTTTATGCCCGCCGGAACGCGTATTCGGTGACCTTCAGGCAAAACGCCGACAATCCGAATGTATCGGATGCCACACGGTTGTCGATTATCGGAACCATGATCCCATCCATTATTTACAATTTCAATTTCTAAAATTCAGCAGACATGAAAATCCACATAGATACTATCTTGCAAAAAGGAAAAAGGAAAATGGGGAGACTACTTTCCCAGATGACTGCATTCCTTTTCCTTGCTGTTCTTTTCTGTTCGTGCGAAGATGTAATTGAAGTAAAACTGCCCAGCGAAGATTTGAACCTGATTGGAGTCGAAGCGGAAATCACATCGGTTGATCAGCCTTATGTATTTCTGTATAAGACCCTGAAAGTAAATCAAGACCAGGCCTATCCGGGAATCACCGGGGCAGTGGTTAGTATTTCTGACAATCAGATTCCGGCCAAAAAGGTCACTCTTACTGAAGATCCCATGATCAAAGGTTTTTATAAAGTGGCCAAAAACATCAGTTACCGTGGGGTTCCAGGACGTGAATATACTTTAACCATCCTCACCGGGGGAGTGACCCTGACTGCAAAGGAAACCCTTTTCCCCGTTGCAAAAATCGATTCAATTCAGGTTAAGCCTTCAACCCGGGGAAATAAGATATTTTTGGGAGTGTTTACCTACGGACTGGAAACACCGGGTCGCGGAAATTACTACAAATGGGATGTATTTGTGAACGATAGCCTCATCCGTTCGGCTGACCGAATTGCCATCGCAAGTGATGAATATGTGGATGGGAATTACGTTTCGGGGCTCGAAGTGTATACCGATTTTCACGATCCTAATAAACCGAAAGATCGGATGCTGAACCTGAATGATACCATCTCGGTGAGGCAAAACTCCATTTCCCAGTTTGCCTATAATTTTTATTTCCAGGTGATTAATCAGGCGTCTACCGGCAGTTTGTTCAGCGTTCCGCCTGCAAATGTGAAGGGTAATTTTACTTCGAGCGACGGGAAACCGGTACTGGGAATCTTTCTGGCAAGCGATGTTTCAATTCCGAAGAAGGTGGTGATCACTCAGGCTATTGAAGATCAACTGACAAAACCGTAAAACTACCTGAACACATATACCAGGCCGGCTAAAATCCCGAATTGCAGAAACGGAACCTTGCTTGGCGCTCCCGATCCGGATTCGGTAGCCGGGTTGTACCAATAGGTTCCTCCGGCATTCGTGATCGGAAAATTGAGGTTTGGCTGTATACTGACACCGATGGTTTTGGAAAAGAAATACTTCATTCCGCCATGAAACCCGACGGCCATTTTTGTACTCGATTGAAAAGAGTCGTCTTTTGAACCGAGTATAGTTACCCCAAAGTTTACTCCTACGAAAAAATCAATGGGTTGTCGCCGAAGCGGGAAGATTCGGGTTCCACCCAGAAAAATATAGTTCATTCCTGAAGGTGACTGAATGTCGATCTGATGAGCCTCCGAATAGGCAGAAACTTCCGCATCGAGTCTGCTATAGGTAAGTTCGAGCGCATTGACCTTGTCGGAAACCAGGGAGAGCGTGCCCCCATAGGTGAATCCGCCTCCAATCTGTGCGGTCCCCTGATCGATGTTAAACTTGTCCGCAATAGTGAACCCGGCAAATGGCGTGAACTCAAAGCTCTGTGCCTTTAAAGTGCCTGAAACAGCCATCAGAAATACAACAGCAAGCAAACTCTTTTTCATTTCATAGAATTGTTGAGAACAAAATCCCTGTCGCTCCCTGTTTCCGGTTTTGCGCATGGCCTTAGAATATTGGACTGGAATCTGCTTAACAGGCTATTTCTTCAAAACCAGTCCTTCTTTCTTCAGTTGGTTCTGGAGCAATTTGGAATATCCTTTGAAAAAACTATCCAGGTCTTCCGGATTGAATGCCTTGGACTGAATAGACCAAAGTAGTTTTTCGGATGTCACGTCATACAAATTGCTTTCCAGGAAATAGGTCCGGTCTAGCGCATATTCATTTACCGAGTATTTCTGTTCCTGGTAGTCGCTCATATAGTTGTAATAGATACCATAGTATCCAAATGCCATGGGATAATATTGAACAAGCGGTTCGTAAATCTGGTGAGTAGGAACTTCGGAAGGTGCAGAAACTTTACCGTAAACTTTCTCTGTTTTAATATCCTTCATTGCCAGCACGTACAAGGCTTCACAACCGTTGTCCTTAATGGTTTTAGCCAGCAGTTCCTTATTGATTTTGCCTTCACTGTTTACGGGAAGAGTTGGCATAACGTCGCTGCTTTTCACAACTTTAAATCCCTTCGCTGCCATCACTTTGGCAACTTTTCCTTCGACAATTACCTTATTTTTTGGATGAACCAGGGCTATCACAAATACCGATTTGTAAGGAACTTTCGGCATGGCCGCTTTATCGGCCCAGGTACGCGAAATCTCCTGATTTGGGGCGCATGCAGCCAGAATTAAAACCAGTATAAGAGAAAAAAGGGTGATGCTCTTTTGGGAGCTTGAAACTTTAAAAATGGACATGAATTTGTATTTATAAAAAGATAAAAATTACAAAAATAGTTTATAGATCAGACCGGCGGTAAAACCAAACTGAAGCAGTGGGACATTACTTGTAGTTCCTGAAGTTCCGCTATTGACCGGATCCCACCAATAGCTGGAACCCATGCTGGTAACCGGGAAAAGAAGTGTAGCTTGCCCCCGGATTCCCAAATGCTCATTGAAAAAATACTTGACTCCCGCGTTGACTCCTGCTGCAAAAGTAGTCGATGATTTGAAATCACTGTTTGGGGCCAGGAGGAAAACCCCTCCAAGATCCAATCCGGCAAATATTACAGTTTCATCAGAAACGGGGAAAAGCCTGCTGGCGCCAACGAGAAAGTAATTGGTATTGACCGGACCACTCATGTTGTTCTTTTCTTCAGGCAGATAAACTGAATGTGCCGATCCGTCTCCGTAAATCCGGCTGTAGGTAAGTTCTAGCGCAATGTGCTCATTGGCAGTGAATGCCAATTTCCCACCGTAGTTGGCACCTCCAGTAATTTTCACTTCTCCGCCCTGAATGGGGAACTTATCTCCAAAAGCATATCCGGCAAATGGAGTGATTTCAACACCCTGAGCATTTGATGACAATCCAATGATCATCATCAGGCAGGTAATAGAAAGGAATTTTCTCATCAGTAATTTTTGTATGAAATGCAATGTTAATTTCCGAACTACAAACGGCTTGTTTCTCAATTTACCAACCACCTCCCAGTGATTTGTACAGCTGAACGTACGAGCTGAGCTGCTGACTTTTAGTCGCTGAAGCAGCAAGTTCTGAATCGAGCATCGATGTTTCTGCGATCAATACTTCCAGATAATCGGTATATCCCTGATTGTAACGTTCCTGCGAAAGCATGAGCGCTTTCGATGCAGCTTCAGCCTGATGCCTTCTGGCTTCGTACTCATCAGCCAAAGTCTGAACAGCGACCAATGAACTTTCGACTTCGCCCAAGGCTGAAATATAAGTATTCACATAATTGTTCGCAGCAATCTTTGTTTCTTCACGTTGCAGATTAACCCGTTTTTTATTGGCTCCAAAATTGAAAATCGGACCGAGGATTGCAGCCGTAGCACTTCCCCCAAAAGCGGCATCGGAAACCAGGCTCGAAAGATCAGGACTGGCAAATCCCAATAAGCCGGTCAGACTTAAACTGGGGAACCGTGATGCCTGAGCAACTCCGATCCGGTGGGTTTGAGCCTCCAGTTGGTATTCAGCCTGTTTAACATCAGGTCGTTGCTCAAGCAGAGTTGAGGGCAAACCTGCCGGAATAAGCGGAATATTCTGTTGATCAACATTTTCCAGGCCCCGCGCTATATTCTGAGGCATTTGTCCCAGCAAAATATTCATGCTACGCTCGCTGGCATTCAATAAACGCGTCAGGCTGCTTACCGTAGCCATAGCCAATTGTAATTGCTGGTCGGCCTGTAACATATCAAGCTCGGCTACGTCGCCACCCTTGAACCGGGCATTAATCAGATTGAGATAAATCTTGCGGCTATCAACTGTGCGCTTTGCAATAGACAACCGGTTGTCGAGATCGCGAATCTGGAAATACAATGAAGCGACATCACTGACGAGGATAGTGGTCACTGATTTTACGCCTTCTTCGCTGGCCAGATATTCGTAATATGCTGCTTTTTTAGAATGACGAAGTTTCCCCCAGAAATCAATTTCCCATGAAGCGGTTGCTCCAAAGTTAAATGCGCTGCTTCCGTTTGGTCCGCTGTTTAGGGTACCACTGGCCTGATAGCCAAATGATGGTAATTGGTTCGCTTTGGTAATTCCATAAATCTCACGTGATTGCTCAATACGCATCACCGCATTGGCAAGGTTGTAATTGTATTTCAACGCGGTATCGATCAGTCCGTTCAGAACAGAATCCTGAAACAGTTGAAACCATTTCAGATTGGTAATGGTATCGTTCGGATCAACAAATTTGCTTTGCTCCATCCATGCCTGTGGTGATTTGATATCAGGTCGTGTGTATTTGGGGCCAACCATGCACGAATTGAGTGCTGCAACGAGTAAAAATATGCTAAGTATCTTTTTCATCTTACTTGTCCTCCTCTGTTTTAATTACTTCCGGTTCGACTTGCTTTTTCTTTCCAAAATTCTCGATCATGACAAATAATGCCGGAATTATCAATACCCCGAGTACGGTTGCAATAAGCATCCCGCTAAAAACTGCCATACCCATAACGATACGTGCCTGCGAACCTGCGCCTTTAGCTGTAAGCAGAGGTGTTACACCAAGAATAAATGCAAAGGCTGTCATCAAAATTGGACGGAATCTCAGCTTGGCAGAATACATCGCTGATTCCATCAAAGGTTTGCCTTTTTCAACTTCTGCTTTGGCAAATTCGACAATCAGGATGGCGTTCTTGGCCGCAAGTCCGATGAGCATGACCAGACCAATCTGGGCGAATACGTTGTTCACGTAAGCGTCGCTGCTATACCTGGCAAGGAATAATCCCAAAAATGCACCGAACACGGCAAAAGGAGTTCCCAGCAAAACGCTGAAAGGTAGTTTCCAGCTTTCATATTGTGCGGCAAGAATGAGAAAAACGAAAACCAGCGCCATGATAAATACTTTTGCCCCTCCCGGTGAATGTTTTTCCTGATACGAAAGGTTGATGTAATCGTAACTCATATCAGCAGGCAAGACCTGCGCTGCAACTTCTTCCAGGGCTTTTAATGCCTGGGCGCTGGAATAACCTTCTGCCGGACTTCCTCCAATTTCGGCGGCGCGGAACAGGTTCAACCGGTTGGTAAAATCTGGTCCGGTAACCTTTGTCACGGTAACTAAAGTAGAAATAGGAACCATTTCACCGCGACCATTTTTCACATAAATAGCATTTAAGTTTTCAGGTTTTACCCGGTCTTCAGCTTCGGCCTGAATATAAACTTTATATTGCCGTCCAAACCGGTTAAAGTCGTTCACATAACTGGCCCCTAAAAATGCACCAAGAGCTTCGGTAACTTTCGATACGGGAACTCCAAGTTTCATGGCCTTCTCATTGTCAATTTCAACTTTAATCTGTGGGGTTCCTGAATTAAATGTAGTATAAATCCGTCTGATTTCAGGACGTTTTTGTGCTGCAGCGATAAAAGCTTTCGTTTGTTGCTCAAGATACTGGGGCGTGTTGCCGCCACGGTCCTGCAACATCATACTGAACCCTGCTGATGCACCCAATCCCTGGATTGCAGGCGGCCCAAATGCCATCACTGTGGCAGTTGTAATTTCTTTTGTGAATATCTTGTTGAACTTCTCAACCAATTCTTTTGCCGTAGATTTTCGTTCTTCCCAGGGTTTGAGAGAAACGAAGAAGCACGCATTGTTTGGCGAATAAGAACTGGTTAACAAACTATATCCATTGATTGTGGTGTACGAAAGCAAATCTTCCTCCTCTTTAAAGATTTCATCAATCTTTTTGGTGATTTCATCGGTTCGCTGAAGTGAGGTTGCCGGAGGAGTTGCTATGTTGACAAGGAAATAACCCTGATCTTCTTCAGGAATAAATCCTGCCGGAATTTTTATTCCCAAAAATCCTGCAAAAACCATTACTATGGCGAGAAGGAAAACAACCCGAATGGTTTTTCGCGCAAAAAATCCTGCTCCGCCTAAGTATTTTGTTGTTACAGCCTCGAAAACCTTGTTGAAGCCACGGTAAAACATAGGAAGTATCCCCTTTTGCTCGTTGAGTGGTTTGGTAGGTTTCAGCAACATCGCACTTAATGCAGGACTTAGTGTCAAGGCGCTGAATGCTGAGAACCCAACCGAAACAGCAATGGTTATGGCAAACTGTTGGAAGAACCGTCCGGTAATACCCGGAGTCATTGCAACAGGGACGAAAACCGCGATCAGGATGAGTGCAATCGCAACTACAGGCCCAGATACTTCTTTCATGGCCTGAATTGTAGCATCCCTCGGACTCTTGCCATGTTCAATATGGTGCATTACAGCTTCCACAACCACGATGGCATCATCGACCACAATACCGATTGCGAGAACAAGACCAAGCAATGACAGTGTATTAATTGAAAACCCAAGCATTGGAAAAACGGCTATCGTACCCACTAAGGAAACTGGCACGGTGATCAGAGGTATCAGTGTTGCCCTCCAGTTCTGGAGAAATACAAATACAACCAGGATTACCAGAAGGATGGCTTCAAAAAGTGTTTTTACAATATCATCGATACCAGCTGTAATAGCAAGTGTCGTGTCTAGGGATTCCTGATATTCTATCCCTTTTGGGAACCGTTTTGACATTTCTTTCATGGCTGCTTTGGCATTCTTAGCTACTTCCAGCGCATTACTTCCGGGCATCTGGAAAAGTGCGATTACCGCACTGGCCTGACCATTTCGGCGACCGCTTGAACTAAAGTTTTCAGTTCCCAACTCAATACGCGATATGTCACCGAGCAATACTTGCGATCCATCTTCCTTACTCCGTACCACAATATTATTAAACTGTTTTTCGGTAACCAAACGGTCCTGAAGAGTTACACCATAAGTGAATTCAGTTCCGGCAGGAGCAGGTTCTGCTCCGAACTTACCCCCGGGACTGATCATGTTTTGATCGTTTAGTGCTTTTTTAACTTCTTCGACAGTTACACCCAGTTTAGCCATTTCACCCGCTCTTAGCCAGATACGCATGGCATAATCACTTCCGCCGAATATCGTATAGTCTCCAATACCATAAATTCGAGCCAATTGGTCGATCAGATTTATGGTTGCATAATTGGTAAGGAATCGGGCATCGTATTTTGGATTGGTAGAAGTCAGTGTGAAAAGCATCATAGGGAATGACAGTGATTTCTTCACCGTCACACCTTGTTGCTTAACGCTTTGCGGCATGAAAGGAGCCGATTGGCTTTGACGGTTCTGGGTAAGCATATTGGCATTATCCAGGTTCGTTCCTACATCAAACGTAACTTCAATAGTTAAAGCACCATCGGAAGTATTGATAGATTTAATATAGAGCATTTTCTCAACCCCGTTTACTTTTTGCTCAATGGGGGTAGCGACTGCCTGCTCAACATTCAGAGCATTTGCACCGGTATAGGAAGTTGTAATTTTTACAACGGGTGGATTGATATCCGGATATTGCGAGATAGGTGTCTTCTGCAAAGCCAGATATCCAAGCATCACTATTATGATACTGATAACTATGGCTACGATCGGCCTGCGTACAAAAAATTCTCCCATGATAGTAGATTTGTCAGAATTATTTAGATGGATCTGTTTGGGTAGCTGGCTTATTTGGTTGCCATTCTGTCAATTTAGGAGTGATGATGCTTCCGTTCCTGAGCAGGGATGTTCCACCCATAGCAATTTTATCACCGGCCTTTAAACCATCTTCCACAATGTATGCATCGCCAAAGGATGGACCTGGTTTTATAATCTGAAGATTCACCTTACTGCTGTCGCCTAATACATATACCTGGAAAATTCCCTGCATTTCCATAACCGAGCGCTGTGGAATAACCAAGGCATCTTTACGTACATCAGTAACAACTACAACCCTTACATACTGGCCGGGGCGCAGCACTTTATCAGGGTTTGGGAATTGTGCTTCCAGAGTCATGGCTCCCGTAGTCGGGTCAATTTCACGGTCAACTATATTTAATTGACCTACTTGTGGATAGGTAGTTCCATCCGACAATTTCAAAACGATGGATTTGCCGGCACCCTTTAGCAATGAATTTTCGGAAGCTACTTCCTTTGAAATTCGTAAGAATTCCTGTTCACTGATGGTAAATCGGACTCTCATATCTTTCAGGTCAGAAATTGTGTTTAAGACTGACACCACACCGGGGCGCACATAATCGCCAACTCTCACTTTCGAAATTCCGATTAATCCCGAAATAGGGGCTGAAATCCGGCAATATCCCAATTCAATTTTTGAGTTTGTGACGGTTGCTTCGGATGCCTTGATTTGAGCCAGGGCAGCTTCATACAATGCCCTTGCCTGAACCAGTTCGCGCTGGCTGACCGCATTGATCTTTGCCAAAGGTTCAATCATGTCCAGATCCGACTTGGCTTTTGCCAAATCAGCTTTTGCCGAAGCCAGCCGGGCCTCAGCCTGATTTACCTTTGCCTCAAATGGTAATGGGTCGATGGTGTACAGCAATTGCCCTTTGTTAACCAGGCTTCCTTCCTTAAAATTCATACTAAGAATTACCCCATCAACCCGGGGGTTTATCTGGATATCTGATTGTCCATAAGTTTGCCCGGTGTATTCTGATTCGAGACGTGTATCCTGCTGCAATACCTGTACAACTGAAACTTCTAATGGTGCTGCTACCGGAGCTGCCTTTTTACCTTCACAGGAGAAAAGCAGAAGAAAAACCGGCAATGCCAGTAAAGTGGTAAAAGGCTTCTTCATAATCGTGTTTTTTAGATAACTATTTTGAGTTTATATAATTTCTAATAATAATGAATCCAGAATGATTTTTGAATTCCCTCGCGGAAGCTTTAGTACAAAGCAAATATAATTAAATAGAGCAGACCAAAACGATTGGAATGTACTTTTTCATTTGTATGCTGGAATATACATTTTGCTTATGATAAACTCCCGTATATCATAAGGCTTTTTCACTCCGGCAAGTCCGGTTTCAAAAATCTTTTCTGCAATTCTCACTGCTACATTTATGGAAACCTTAAGGATATCTTTTACCTGTGGATAGATTAATCCATTTTCGAAATCAGAAGGAGTAACCTGTTCCGCAACTGCTTCAGCTGCAGTGATGAACATTTCATCGGTCACCCGTTTTGCGCCAGTGGCAAAGATGGCCAAACCCATTGCCGGAAAGATAAAAACATTGTTTCCCTGTCCTGGAGTGAATGTTTTTCCTTCGTACTCTACCGGCGCAAACGGACTGCCACTTGCAAATATTGCTGTTCCTTTGCTCCATGTATAGGCTTGTTCGGCTGTGCATTCCGAATGAGAAGTCGGATTAGAATAGGGAAAAATAATCGGACGTTCATTAATAAGGCTCATGTTTTCAATAACCCGTTGATTGAATGCCCCTCCAACCGTACTTACTCCTATAATGGCCGTTGGTTTTACCCGAAGTACCGCCTCCGAAAAATCATTTGTAAAATCTCCGGAATGAGCAAATTGTTTTTGATAATCGGCCAGATCATTTCTTGATTTTACCAGCAATCCGTTGACATCAAACATCCAGATGTGCTCCAGCGCTTCTTCCCTGGTCAATCCATCTTTTTGAAATTTCTGAACCAACAGATCGGCAATCCCAAAAGCTGCGGCGCCAGCGCCCAGAAAAAGGAACTTTTGTTCGGTGAAGGGTTTTCCCATTAACCGGCTGACTGAAATATAACCCGCAGTGGCAATGGCGGCTGTACCTTGAATATCATCATTGTATGTACACACCTTGTCCTGAAATTTATTTAAAATCCGTATTGCGTCTACCCCTTTGAAGTCTTCCCATTGGATGCATATATTCGGATAAACCTCATTGACGGCCTTCACAAAGGCTTCAATAAAATCGTCATATTCCGGACCTGTAATTCGTTTTTGCCGGATTCCCGGATAGAGCGGATCATTCAAAAAAGCTTCATTATTGGTTCCTGTATCCAAAACAATTGGCAATGTATATTCCGGCGGAACTCCGGCACAACCCGTGTAAAGCGCCAGCTTGCCGATTGGTATTCCCAATCCGCAAACGCCGAGATCTCCAAGACCCAATATTCTTCCACCATCGGTAACTACCGTAAAACGGATATCTTCCTCAGGCCAGTTCCTAAGTATTTCTTTGATATGATCTTTTTGATGGATTGAAATGAAAAGTCCTTTGACCCCTCTCGAAATATGCCCCATTTTCTCACAAGCTTCGCCAACTGTTGGAGTATAAACCAACGGCAGAAACTTTGCCGGATCGTTCATGATCAGATTAAAAAACAAAGTCTGGTTGGTAGTGAGCAGATTGGTCAGGTAAATGTATTTATTGATTGGGAGATCAATCAAGCCAAGTTGACCATTGATCCGTAGCATTTGTGTTTCCAAAGTTTCAACCTGTTCAGGCAACAAACCTTCCAAACCATATTTCTTTCGTTCCTCAAGTGTGAATGCCGTTCCTTTATTTTTTCGAGGGTCGCGCAACAATGAATAACCGATTTTTTCTTTCATTTTGTCTAAGAGTTAATCTTCATATTTATGAAATTAGCATGACCCATAACACAATGAGCGCCGGTCCAAGCAAGCCGATCAAAGAACCTCCGATCCGGAGGTCTTTTTGTTCAATCATTCCGGTGCTGTATGCGATTGCATTCGGTGGGGTTGAAACTGGTAGAAACAGAGAGGTTGAGGCAGATAAACCGATGATCATGGCAACCTGGACGCCGTATTGTGGCAGGATTGTCATTCCAAGAGGAATCAGAACCGTGGCAGTGGCGGTATGACTCATGATGTTTGAAAAGATCATGGTGGCATAAGCCAGTAAAAAGAAGAAAACCACATGAGGAACTTGCAAACCGGCAATTTTACCTGCATAAAGATCCAATAAACCTGTCTCCTGAAGCCCGGTGCCCAATGCCAGTCCTCCGGCAACCAGAATAAGCGTGTCCCAACCGATTGCACGGATGTCTTCTCCTTTGAGTATCCCGGTAAGCGGAAGTAGAACCAGCGGAATAACCGAAACAACCGCAGCGCTTAACTGGTGCAGCGGACTCGAAAGCCAGAGTATCAGCGTTATTGAAAGAATGACAATCACAGTTCGGCGTTTCATCCGGAATTCAGGACTAATTTCCGATTGTTTCTGATCGGTTTCTTCAAGAGAAATAATTTCGACTTCCTTCATAAAAAACCGGACCAGAACCCACCAGGCAAATAGCGTTAATCCGATGGCTAAAGGTAATCCATAATAAATCCAGGTTACGAAATCCATGTGCTGGCCAGCTTTGAGGAGTGCCCCGGTGGCTATCGCATTTGGCGGACTGCCAAGCAGTGTTCCCATTCCCCCTGTCGTAGCGGCAATTGGAATTCCCAGGATAAGCGCTTTCCCGTTATTTGAACCTTTACCTAATTTGAGCAGCAATGGCATTAAGGCGGCAATAACCATCGCGGTGGTTGCTGTGTTCGAGATAAGCATTGAAAATACCATCGTCACCATCATTAATCCAAAAAGAATATGTTTCGGATTTGAGCCACAAACCTTCATGGTTATTTGAATCAGGTCGGCATCGAGTTTTGTTTTGGTCATAGCCGAAGCCAGGAAAAAACCTCCCATCAAAAGCCAGATTACGCTGCTTGAAAAGGTATTCATATAGACCTTCACATCCATGGGAGTATCAATAAACATTTGGAGTCCCAGTGTGAGGACAAGGTAGGCAATGATGAATAACCCTACCGAAAACGGAGGTACAGCTTCGGTAAGCCATAGCCCAACTGAAAAAATAAGCAGAAACAAGACGTAAGTTTGTGCCTGGGTATATGTTGCTTCGCGAAGAACCGCAGTAAGCAGGAAGGCCGATAAAAGCGAAATAATGAAAAAGAAGATTTTCTTATTATTTCGGATAAGCGATTGAAAATTGAGGTTTGCCATGTTCCTGATTTTTAACTTATTCAATTACAACTTATAGTTCCAGATATCCCTTGCATAGTCTGTAATGGAACGGTCGGATGAGAATTTACCTGACCGGGCAACATTCAGAATCGACATGCGAGCCCAATTGTCTTTATTCAGGTATGCTTCGCTGACTTTTGCCTGACAATCGATATAGGCCTGAAAATCTGCCATGATCATGTATTCGTCTGATCCTAAAAGGTGATCAACCAGTGGCCTGAAAATATTTGTGTCGCCTTCGGAGAAATATCCGGATGAAATCTGGTCGATCACCCTGCGAAGAACCGGATTGCTTTCGTAATACTGATAAGGATTGTAGCCGGAGGCCTTTTGAGCCAGCACTTCATCAACTGTAAGTCCGAAGAGGAAGAAATTTTCATCACCAACTTCTTCAAGGATTTCAACATTTGCTCCATCCAAGGTGCCAATAGTAAGGGCTCCGTTTAGGGTAAACTTCATGTTCCCGGTACCCGAGGCTTCTTTCCCTGCAAGCGAAATCTGTTCCGACAGATCGGCTGCCGGATAGGTGAGATGTCCGGTTTTAACATTGAAATTTGGCAGGAAAACAACTTTCAAACGATCGTTTATTTCCGGATCATTATTAATTACCGCACCAACTGAGTTGATCAGTTTAATCATCAATTTGGCCATGAAATAACCGGGAGCAGCCTTCCCGCCAAAGAGGAATACCCTTGGCGGAATTTTCAAGTCAGGATTATCTTTAAGCTGATTGTATAGGCTGATGATATGCAGGACATTCAAATGTTGGCGCTTGTATTCGTGGATGCGTTTCACCTGAATGTCGAATAAAGCTTCAGGATTTATCTCAATGCCTGTATTTTTTTTGACCCATTGGGCCAGTTTAATTTTGTTTCCCAATTTTACTTTCTGCCAGGCCGTCCGAAAGGATTTATTCTCAGCCAATGTTTCAATTTTGTTGATTTCGCCGGAATAATCCTTTAGCCAGGAGTCACCAATGTGCTTGTTCAGCAGGTTTGTCAGGTTTAGGTTACTTGCTCCAACCCAACGGCGCGGGGTGACGCCATTGGTAACATTACAGAATTTTTCAGGCCACAGCTCATAAAAATCATACAAAACATGTTTTTTCAGAAGTTCGGAATGAAGCTGTGCCACACCATTGATTCGTCGGCTCCCGACGCTGGCCAGGTTGGCCATACGCACATACTTCGGACCGCTTTCATCGATTATGGACATGCGTGAAAGTTTCCCATTATCATTGGGATACTTTTCACGAACAAGTTCCATAAAATGATAATTGATTTCGTAAATGATTTCCAGGTGCCTTGGCAACAGGTTTCGGAACAGGTCGAGCCGCCATTTTTCAAGCGCTTCAGGCAAAAGGGTGTGATTGGTATAGGCAAAGGTATTTGTAGTAATTTGCCAGGCTTCGTCCCAGGATAACTGGTAATCGTCTACCAGCAGTCGCATCAGTTCGGCAACAGCGATTGAGGGATGAGTGTCGTTCAACTGAACAGCGAAATGCTCATGAAAAGTATTTAGTTTTTCACCGCGGAGGATATGAATTCGGATCATATCCTTAAGTGAGCAGGATACGAAGAAATATTGTTGCATCAGGCGAAGTTGTTTCCCGGTATCTTTCTCATCATTTGGGTATAATACTTTGGTTACCGTTTCAGAGGCAACCTTTTCATCCACTGCAGCATAGTAATCACCAACATTGAAGTCCTGAAAATCGAACGATTCAATGGCTTCGGCTTTCCAGAGCCGCATCATAATTGTTTTCTTATTTCCGTAGCCAACAATGGGGGTGTCGTAAGGGATTCCCCTGATTTCACGTGAAGGTGTCCATTTTACCCGGTACCTGTTCTGCTCATCGTAAAAGCCTTCGGTATAGCCACCAAGAGCTGTTTTCTGGCTGAGTTCGGGTTTTGCCAGTTCCCATGGATTGCCATATTGAAGCCACTTATCGGTAATCTCAATTTGCCAGCCGTTATGAATCTCCTGATCGAAAATACCAAACTCATACCTGATACCGTATCCAAAAGCATTGATCCCAAGCGTGGCCAGCGAATCAAGATAACAGGAAGCCAAACGTCCCAGACCACCATTTCCCAGTCCGGGTTCCTCTTCCTGTTCAAAAAGTTCATCCAGGTCAATGTTGAATTGCTTCATGGCCTTTCGGGTTTCATCCATGATCCGGAGACAAATCAGGTTGTTGACCAGGTGAGGGCCAGGGAGAAATTCAGCAGACAGGTAGCTTACTATTTTATAATTTAAATTCGATTTTGAATCAATGAATACTTCAAGTTCTTTGAGCCAGGAATTAAAAATCCGGTCTCTGACGGTGTAAGACAAGGCCAGATAAAGATCATTCCGGCTTGCATTGGCAAGAGTGCAACCTTGCATATAATGCAAATTATCAAGAAATGCCTTCGCAATGGTTGCTTCGTCTGTGCCGTTGCGCATTTCATTAAAATAGGCTGGATTATCTAATTCTGTTTTCATGATTCAGGAGATCGGTAGAATGATAAAAAAACTAATCCTTACTTTAGCCAGTAAACACCATTGACCAGAAAACTTAATGATGTTTTCGGCTGAGAATGTCTCTGGTATTCCGAAGATTGCATCCAATCTAAATATTCAGGCCCAAAACAAATACATTCAGAAAAAATAGAATTTGTAATATTCAAAAAAATTTCATTCCTGATTTTTCCTTTCAAACTTGTTTTGGGCCAAATATTTCAGGCACAACTTGCTAGAAGAAGGTCAGCGGTGAAACAAAGCCAATCTGGAATCGGCCGGTACTGTAATCTACAGCGCCCATACGTGTTTTTGCATAATCTGAGTACATGTATGATCTTCCAACATAGTTTGCAAAAAAACGGAGGTTTACATCTTTAAAAGGATAATACTCAACTGTCGGAATAAATCCCCAGGCATTGCGGATATGGTCGCTGGTCTTCTGAGGATCCAGATTGTCTTTCCAGTTGGCCACATCGAGCATGGTCACCAGGGCAAGGTTGATTTTAGGATTTACCCTGTAATACAAGTGCAACCAATGGCCCACATAAACTGTTTTTTCAACAGCATATGGATAGAGATTATCAGGGATTGTTGAACTGACGATACCTGTCCGGTCCAACGCTTCCTGGCTCCATTTATAATCGTACTCAGCAGTAAATTTCCCCATTTTGAGTTGGTTACCCAAAGCAATGTAGTTCATTCCTACGGGTTTATCGGCACTTACATTGTGAGCCTCGTTGTGATAACCGTATGACCAGATGGTATTAAATTTCCCGTCAAACAGACTTCCTCTCCAGTTTCCGACAAAAGCCAAAGGCAATTTCGATTCAGTCATATTGGGCTGAGTTCCATACAACTCACTAAACGTTTTTGTTCTGGAGTCCAGGAACTGTAACGTGAACTGATTTTTGGTATTGGCCTGATAACTAACACCAACCCCGGTAAGAAAATTATCCGCCATTTCGATAATATCAGAGTATTCATAGATATCGATTGGATTGTAATCGAATTCGTATGCTCCCCAGTCGGCACACATTTTACCGGCTGAGATACTCCATTTGTCGGAGGCTTTTACTCGAATAAAAGCCAAATCGACAGACCGGCTCAGGTTATCAACTGATTCTGAAGTTTGGGCACGCGTGTACCTGTCTCGAAAACGAAAATAAACCCGATCCGTAATCTGACCCTTAAACTCTAACCGAAATTGCTGATTGACAAACCGGGAACCGGTGTAAGTCCCATCCTGGAATTCATTTTGAAAAGCAAAACGCATGTTTGCAATCATGCTCATGTTTTTCAGAAGTCCTTGCTTTGCCGAAGGGATCAGCGATTTGTAGTAGGTCGTATCCTGTTGTTCCTGCTGTGCAAAAAGTACGGCTGGAAACGACAGGATAGTGAAAAATAAAATAAGCCTTAGTTTTTTCATAACTCAGTTTTGTTTGAAAGAATTAGTATTCAATAAACAGTTTCTGCATTTCATCCCAACTCCTTTTTTTCTGCAAGGCAAGCATCAGAAGTACACGGGCTTTTTGAGGGTTCAGTTCGTCGCCGCAAAGGGTGCCGTATTCTTTATCATTCACTTCACCATTTACCAGAACGGTACCAATTGGCACACGCGAACAACGTACCACCCATGTTCCTGCTTTAGCTGCTTTTTTAGCCGCTTCCAGCGTTCCAGCATTCATATTTCCATCTCCTACTCCGGCAATCACGATTCCTTTAGCTCCGGCTTTTACCATGATGTCGATTAAATCGGTTGACATGTCGGCACAGCCATAAACGATGTCAACACGTGGTAATGCGGTGACTCCATCAACACTGAATTCGCTGGAAGTTGTGTTCAGCCCGTGTGGTTTGTGGAAGAATTCAACCAGACCAAAATTGACTGTTCCCAGCATCCCTTCTTCCGGAGATTGGAATGTCTGAACCGGTGTGGTAATCATTTTTTTAACAGCATGTGCCGAATGAATCTCATCGTTCATCAAAACCATCACACCGTAGCCTTTAGCTAATGGACTGGCAGCAAGAGCAACTGCATTGTACATATTCAGAGGACCGTCTGCACTCAATGCAGTTGAGGGACGCATCGAACCAGTCAGCACAACCGGCTTGTCACTTTTTACCGTCAGGTTCAGGAAAAAAGCGGTTTCTTCCTGGGTATCGGTTCCGTGGGTGATTACAATACCATCACAATCTTTGCTTTTCAGCAGCTCGTTAATCCGTTTTGCCAGATCGAGCCAAACCTTAACGCTCATATCCTGTGAACCTACGTTGGCGAGTTGTTCGCCCTTTAAATTAGCTAAAGTCCGGATGTTCGGGACAGCATCAATCATCGCTTCAATCTTTACCTGACCTGAAGTGTAAGCCGATCCGGTAGAACTTGCACCTGCTCCGGCAATGGTTCCGCCGGTTGCAAGGATGACAATATTAGGAAGTTTTTTAGTTTGTCCATCAGCAAGTATGCTGACAACTAGGAACATAACAATAAAGAAGTTCCTTGTAATAAAAGTAATCTGTTTCATAACTGTAATTTTTAAAGTTAGTATTTGGTTATTGTGGACTTGTCATTTTAGCAGGATCCATAAAATCTTTAATCTGTTGTTCGGTCAATAATTTTTTCTCCCGGATCAGTTCAAGGATACCTTTATTGGTTTCGAGGGCCTCTTTGGCGAGTTCGGTAGTTTTTTCGTAACCCAATACCGGGTTGAGGGCCGTAACAATACCCACGCTCCGTTCCATGTAATGCTTCTGGATATCTTCGTTGACGGTAATTCCATCAATGCAGTTTTTCCTGAAAAGAGGCATCGTTTTGAATAGTAAAGCCTGCGATTCAAAGATGGCAACAGCTACCACGGGCTCGTAGGCATTCAGCTGAAGAAGTCCATCGCGAGAAGCAACGGTAACAGTAGCATCGTTTCCAATGACTTTGTAGCAAATCTGGTTCATCAGTTCAGGCATAACCGGGTTTACTTTTCCAGGCATGATGGATGATCCAGGTTGTAAAGCTGGAAGATTAATTTCAAAGATTCCTGTACGTGGTCCTGAAGCTAAAAAGATAAGGTCGCTGCTGATTTTTGACAAGGTTACAGCAAAATTCTTCACTGCAGACGAATACATCACAAAACCCTGCATACTTGAAGTTGCTGCAATCAGATCGGAACTCAATTTCATGGGTTTGCCGGTAATCTTTGCAAGGTGGACCGCACATTTTTCAGCATATCCGGGCGAAGCCGTAATTCCGGTTCCTATGGCAGTGGCCCCCATATTTTCTTCATAGAGGTAGGACTCAGCATGAACCAAAGCCTCGATGGCAGCATCCAGTTGGTGACCAAAACCATGAAATTCCTGACCTACTGTCATCGGAACTGCATCCTGGCCTTCGGTACGACCCATTTTAAGTACTTTGCTGAATTCATCTCCTTTTTTGTGAAAGGCAGCGGCCAAGGCTTTGGCTTCTTTTACAACTTTGTCGTTATGAAGGAGAATGGCAACATGAATGGTGGTAGGATACACATCATTGGTCGACTGACCCATATTCAGATCGTCATGGGGTTCAAGGAACTGATACTCTCCTTTTTTATGGCCGCCCATTTCCAACCCAATGTTTGCCAAAGTCTCATTGGCATTCATATTGGCTGAAGTTCCAGCGCCACCCTGGTAGAGGTCTGTTAGAAACTGGTCATGGTATTTTCCATCAATTACAGCTTTGCAGGCTTTTTCAATCATTTCCAGCCGATCTTTCTTCATACGGCCATTCTCCGCATTGGCACGGGCAGCAGCCAGTTTTACCATAGCATAAGCCCTCACATAATCCGGGTAAAAATTTGTTTCTACCCCGCTAATCTGGAAATTTTCCAGCGCACGTGCAGTTTGTACGCCGTAATAAGCCTCGTTCGGGATTTGCTTTTCGCCCAAAAGGTCTTTTTCAGTCCGGGTTTGAGCAGAGCTAATCAATCCTGGGAGTAGCGCTGATATGAGCAATAAAACTTTCTGAAATGTTTTCATGTGTGATTTTTTATTGGTTTATAACAAAATTGATTGCAGGATTAATCCAGCTATAACAGTTGCAGCCGTGGTAACTAAACCCGGTAACATAAAACTGTGGTTCAATACATATTTGCCGATTTTGGTCGTTCCGGTACGGTCGAACTGAATGGCAGTAAGCAGTGTGGGGTAGCCCGGTATAAAGAAGTGTCCGTTCACAGCAGGGAAAATTCCGATCAGGTAAGCCGGTGCCATTCCCAATGTCAGGCCGAGAGGCATCAATGCTTTCGTTGTGGCGGCCTGGCTGAAAAGCAAAATGCTGAGTACAAATAAGGCGATGGCAAAAAGCCAGGGATATGCTGTAACCAATTCTCCCAAGGTATCCTTAATCAAAATATAATTGTGATTCATGAAGGTGCCGCTCATCCAAACGACTCCAAAAACAGCAATGGTGGCTGAACCCGCCGAGGAGAATAAGCTCGCTTTGGTTACCTGTGCTGCGGTAGTGTTCGCAAATAAGATTATCAAACCCGAAGCGGCCAACATGATCATCATGATCATGGAAGGTATTTGTACTTGTCCGGAAGCATTTACTGCAAAACCCGGAACAAATCCTTCTTTTTCTGAAAATTCAGGAAGCAGATTTGGGAATGATCCTAAAAGAACAACTCCCAAAACTGCCAGGCCAAAAATGATGACAGACTTGATTGCCCCTGGTTTTAATACGATTTCAGAATTCTGCTGTTCACCATCAACATTTTTCGCAAAAGCAGGATCTTTCATCTTTTCCAGAAATTCAGGGTCTTCATTCAATTCCTTTCCGCGTTTCAGAACGAAAAGTATCCCAACGGCTACTCCAATCAATGTGGAAGGAATGCAAATCATCAGGATGTCGGCCAATTTTATGCCATTGGCAACCAATACAGTGAGTAATGCCGCTGATGCAGCCGATACCGGACTGGCCGTGATGCCCATGTGAGCAGCAGTGACACTCATACTTAAGGCTCGCTCCGGACGGATACGAGCCTTAATAGCAACCTCTGCAATAATTGGTAAAATGGAATATGAAATATGGGCAGTACCGGCAAAAAGCGTAAAGAAGTAGGTTACAATTGGGCCAAGAATTGTGATCTGGCCGGGATGCTTCCGAAGTATTTTACCGGCAACATTCACCAGATAATCCATTCCGCCAGCTGCCTGCAAGGCTGCTGCAGCTGTTACCACGCTTAAAATGATTAACATCACTTCCAGTGGCGGATCGGCTGGCTGCATGCCAAATACAAAGATCAGGATCAGTAATCCGATCATGCCCATTACACCCAGTCCAATGCCAGACATACGCGCTCCAATGAAAATGCAGATCAGTAAAACGGCAAGTTGAAGAAAAATCATATTCTAACAGATTAAAATTATTGGATTTAATACTGTATGTAAGGAACTTGAATCCTTGTGACTCTACTTTTCTCTAATTAATGTCCGCCATGGAATACGAACCCGACATTAATATTCAGGTTTCCAAAAGCATCGGCTTTGCTGGTTTTAAAGGCATTGTCGTACCTCAAACTGAATTTAAGGCCGGTAGCCATGTTCAGATCATAGATCAAACCGACTTCGGGACTCAACAGGAAATGCCAGTTTTCTTCTTCAATAGTCCACATTCCCATATCAGTGTTCCGAAGGTCGTAAATCGTACCAATGCCCAGTCCTACATATGGCTTCAGTGGACTTGTACTGCTGGCATTAAAATGATACTGGCCGTTTACTGCCATCGGGAACAGATTGTTATAGCGGTATTGATGTCCGGTAAGGGTAGCATTTTTATTGGTATAGCTGCCAGAACCCATATCGTCGTAAAATAGGCTGTAAGCAAAGTTCACACCTACCGATACATCGGGGTTGATGAATTTCTGCCATTCGAAAGTTACACCTCTCCAGCTTACCGGAGCGGTATGATCCTTCAGCGCTCCTGTTGGAACGCCTACTGAATAGAGAAGGGAAGTATTGCTTTGTGCTGAAACAAAAGGTGAGATAAATACACCTGCAGCCAGCATTAGGATTAAAATTATGCTCTTTTTCATCGTTCTATGTTTTTACTTTTTTAAATACTGTGATTGCTCAAATGCCTGGTTGATACCTTTTGTATACCTTGCGGTGAAATCTGCGGAACTGCCTTCCAAAAGGCCATTCACTACAAAGCTCCATACTGCCCTGGCTTTATCGTCAGCGCTTACTAGTTTCGGATCAGACATGGTAACCAGCACACTTCCGGTTGAATAGCTGGTGACTACAGGATAAGGATAATACCAGCCCCAATAGCCGCCGTACCACCAGTCCCAATATCCGCCACCATACCAATAAGAGTAGGTTGTCAGTTCGTAGGCTACAGGTGTAAGTAAAACATCGGGGTTGGCATTTAGGGCAACCTTGTTCCAACCAAAATCAGACATGTTTTTGTTGATTTGGTTCAACATCGGAACTGCATACATATCTTTCACAAAAGTTGGATCACCGCCGTTAATCAATCCATCGGTAATTTTCAGGATTTTATCAGGAATTGCATAGGTATGCTTTACAGTAAAGTCATACTGTGAATCATAGTTCGAGTAAACCAGATCGTATTGATCAACGTACTCAGGCCCATTTGGATAACACCCGGTAAGGTATACTGCCAGGGCCACTAAACTGAGAATTTTTAAATGTTTCATACTCTTTTCATTTTAAGTTGTTGTAATTTATTAGACATATAATTATGTTGGCAAATTGAATTTAATAATGTCAAGCAAGGCCTCCCCATCAATCGGCTTGCGGAGGTAGGCTTTCACCCCGTATTTGCGACATGACTCACGGCTTTTTGCATCATCAAACGCGGTAACAACTATTACCGGAACAGTAATACCGTCGTGATTCAGTTTTTGGAGTAAATCGCTGCCGCTCATTCCGGGAAGATGCATATCCAATATAACAAGATCATTAAATTTTGGTTTTATCATTGACAAAAAATCCTCTGCCCGTTCAAAGGAAATAAGTTCCAGCAAGGCTGATTTAAGGAAGATATCAAACCCCCGGCGTACAGAAATATCGTCGTCGATTAAGTAAATCATTCCCAGCTTTTTTGATCATTACGATTTGATCAAAATTACAACTTTAAAATAGTGCAAGTCAATAGTACTTTAGTTCTATTTAATATTAGCATCATTTTCATTAATGTTAGGAAATGTTGAAAATGATAAAGAATTCGATGAAACAAGTAATTGAAAACTTTAACCGAACAGGCATTGGATTAAAAAACAGTTATATTTACATTCATTAACCACTTAAAAAGCTCCGTATGAACAACCAAATCACTACCAAGAATTTTTACGACCTAATGATCCGGCTGGCTTTTCTGGCCCTGATTATTGCATGGAGCCTGATGATCCTGTTGCCATTTACCAGTATCATGTTATGGGGTCTGATACTTGCCATGGCCTTATTCCCGACGCACAAGTCACTTTCGGTTAAGCTGGGTGGAAAGCCGGGACTGGCTTCGTGGATTATTGTGTTATCAGGGTTGATCATTATCACAGTGCCAAGCTGGCTTTTTCTTGATTCTATTATTGATGGCGTCAAGGAATTAAAGAATAATTTTGATGCGGGCACCCTAACCATACCTCCACCCACGGAAAACGTAAAATCATGGCCGTTGGTTGGGGATAAATTTTTTGCAGCATGGAACTCTGCCTCGTTAAGCCTCGAACAAACCATCATGCAACATAAAGATCAGCTTGTTGATGTTGGAGGTAAACTGATCAAAGGACTGATGAGTGTTGGTGGCGGAATTGTTCAGATGATTGTTTCACTGATCATTGCCGGGGTTTTACTAGTCACACCTGGTGCCGGAGAATCATTAAGGAAATTTTTCAGGAAAATTGTCGGCGAAAAAGGTGACGAGTTTGCCGACATTACCAATAAAACCGTAGGAAATGTTGTCAAGGGAGTTCTGGGAGTCGCCTTTATTCAATCGTTCCTTATTGGTATTGGCTTTTTGCTGGCAGGAGTACCGTTTGCAGGATTATGGACAATAATAGTGTTGGTTCTTGCCATACTGCAAATTCCTCCTACTTTGGTTGTTATACCGGTGATTATTTATCTTTTCTCCAAACTAGATACAATGCCAGCGATTTTATGGTCGGTCTATTTATTTGCCGGTGGGATGTCGGATAATATTCTAAAACCTATCCTGCTGGGGAAAGGCGCGCCTGTTCCGATGCTGGTGATCTTTCTGGGTGTTGTCGGGGGGTTTATGTTTTCAGGTTTTATCGGACTTTTTACCGGCGCCATTGTGGTATCATTGGGGTACAAATTGGTAGCGGCATGGATCAATGAGACCGATCCTGAAAATTGAATAATAAACCAGAAAATACGCCCAAGGATATTTAAAAGACTATTATGGATGATCAGAAAAATATCAACGAATTGAACGAACCCAAACCTGAAACGAAATCCAATCAGGAAAAACCGGATATTTCAGCAAAATCTACACCAGTTAGGACGGTCACTTTCGTTGTGCTGTTTATTTCCATTTTGTTCCTGATCTGGTATATTTTGTCGGACCGCCATACTCCTTACACCGACCAAGCCCGGATTAATGGCCTGATGATCCCTGTGGTATCAAGTGTTTCGGGCAATATTACCGAAATTAAAGTACGCTTGCATTCGCAGGTAAAGGCAGGCGATACCCTTTTCCAGATTGATAAAAGGCCATTTAAGCTTGCGGTGGAGAAAGCCGAAGCCAATGTGGACAATACCGCGCAGGGAGTTGCAGCACAAACCGCATCGGTAAAATCGGCTGTTGGCCGGTTAGGGGTTGCAAAAGCACAACTTGACCGGGCCGAGCGAAACTGGAATCGCGTGCAGAAGGTCATGGAAGAAAACCCTGGCGCTCTTTCGCAGTCTGACCGTGATCAGTCTGAAACCAATTATACCCAATCCGTTGAGCGTGTTGCATCTGCCGAAGCCGATCTGGAGCGTGCTCAGTTATCGCTGGGCGTTTCCGGAGAAGCAAACCCGGAGTTGAAATATGCGGTGAAAGCCCTTGAACAGGCTCAACTCGATTTGGCTTATACAACTGTTATCGCCACTGCTGACGGTTATATCGAGAGTTTCAGCATCGATCTGGGTTTTTATGCCGGGGCGGGCCAGCCACTGGCAACTCTGGTTTCAGCAAAAAATTTCTGGATTGAAGCTGATATGAAGGAGAACAATATTTCGTTGATGAAGCCCGGAAATGATGTTGAATTCTCGTTGGATGTGTGTCCGGGCAGGATTTTTCAAGGTAAAGTAAGGAGCATTGGTTATGGGGTAACTACGGGAAATACCAATCGTGGCGATTTACCCGATCCGAAAGGAACCACGGGATGGTTGCGCGATCCGCAACGGTTCCCGGTCATTATTTCCTTTAATTCCGAAGATGTTGCAACCCAAACGCGACTTGGGGGGCAAGCCGATGTTCTTGTTTTTACCCGTCAGGAAAGAGGCTTATTGGAGTTTCTGGGTAAATTCCGTATTCGTTTAATCAGTTGGATGTCGTATGTCAGGTAATTCAGCCACATTAGCAATCGCTGCCCGAACCGATGAAAATCTTCATGGGGTGTTGCGGTATGCTTTGGGTTCTGCAATGATCATGATGATTGCGCTTGGATTGGATTACCCACTGGCCTATTTTACTCCGGTACTGGCCCTGAATTTTCTGGCTCCGGGAGCCAAACCTCCAACCTTGAAAAGCAGCGCTTTATTTCTTTTTTCGGTTGCCACCGCCAGTTTTACCGGTTTGATGTTCACCCGCTTTTTTCTCGATTATCCCCTGGTGTTTTTGCCACTTCTGGCTTTAATCCTGTTTCATCTGTATTATACCACAGCGCTTCAATTCATGAAAGTCTGGCTGATTATCTCCTTGTTGCTAATCCCGATGATGTCGATGCAATCGAGTCAACTGGGAAGTGTAGTTGCGGTTAATCTTTTTATGAATGCTTTGCTGGCCTTGCTGATGGTGTGGGTGGTTTATTTTTTGTTTCCGGCAAAAGAATCGGATTTTTCGGGTAACACAAAGAAAGTTGCTGAACTACAATCTTCCAGGCAGCGATTCATCTCTGCCATCACCAAAACATTAGTAGTTATTCCGGTGCTGATCCTATTCTTTGTTTTTAACTGGTCAGACTCCTTGCTGGTGTTGTTTTTTATTGCCATCCTGTCTATGAATCCGGTAACGGCAAACAAGAAAACCGGTGTTGCAATGATTTTGGCGAATCTGGGAGGTGGGTTGGCTGCAATTATTGTTTTTAACCTCCTGACGGTGGTTCCCAATTATATTTATTCTGGAATTCTGACATTGCTGGTTGGTTTGCTGTTTGCAAATAACCTATTTGAGCGAAAGCCGACAGCTCCTCTTTATGGGATGGCCTTTTCAACCTTCCTGCTGATCTTGGGGAACGTGATATCCCTGGCAGGTGAGGCTGGAGAGATTGTGTGGCTGCGGATCTTTCAAATTGGAATTGCAATGCTGTATATGGTCACCGCATTTGGATGGATTGATCGTATTAGAGGTTCGTTTAAAAAACTAAAACCTGAAGGATGAGCAAGCTAACTGGTATAAACAAATTTGTTAGACACATCGTTCAGGTCATCCTGTTCATCGCGATCTTGTATTCATGCAGGCTTGGCCCGAATTATGTACGGACGGTTGAAACAATTCCGCAGTTTTTCACTCAGGATTTTCCAGCAGATTCTTCAATTGCCAATATTCCCTGGTGGAGATTATTTCAAGACTCCATTCTGGTGGATCTCATCAATACTACACTCGAAAACAACAAAGACTTAAGAATTGCGGTTTCACGTATCAGTGAATCCCGCGCAGCTATTGGCATTGCGAAGTCCGATTTGTATCCGCAGATCAATTATTCTGCAGGAGGGAACTCCTCAGTCAACACCGCATCTTCAGGATTTCAGAATGATTACACGGGTTTGATAGATGTTTCGTACACCATAGATCTGTGGGGACGGATTCACCGGCTGAACGAAGCTGCCCTTCAGGAATATCTGGCTACCGAAGAGGCTTACCGGTCGCTTAAAATCATGCTTATTGCAGAAACGGCAACCGCTTACATTACCCTGAGGGATTTGGATGGTCGTTTGATCATTTCTGAGCAAACGGCAGAAACATGGAATGCAAATCTGGAGATTGTCAAGGCACGTTTTAAAGGAGGATTTGTAAGTGAAGTTGACCTGAATATGGCTCGGATTCAGTTGTTGGAAGCCCAAACTGCGATTCAGACATTTACACGATCAAGAAGACTGATCGAAAACTCAATCAGCAGCCTGATGGGCGTTACCCCACGAGCGATACCCAGGGGATTACCCCTCGAAAAACAGGTTTTCCCACCTGAGCTTCCGGCAGGTTTGCCTTCGGAACTGCTTGACCGGAGGCCAGATATTTTGATGGCAGAACGCCAGTTGCATGCCCAGACTGCGCGCATCGGTGCTGCTGAAGCATTAAAATATCCTTCATTTACGATTAATGCCAATTCAGGAATGAGCTTTGTCAATCCGGTATCAGGATTTGCTGCCTTTGGCGCCCAATTGCTGGGACCCATATTTAATGCCAAGGCAAATAATTCGCACATTGAAATTGAAAAAGAACGAACGATTCAGCTGTTGAATAACTACGAAAAATCTGTCATTGGCGCTGTGCGCGAGGTTGAGGACGCAATGATTTCGGTTACCACCTATCAAAATGAATTTAACTTGCGAAGGGAACAGCTCAAGGCTGCACAGGATGCCGTAAAGCTTTCGTGGATCAGGTACGATGGCGGGTTAACCAGCTATCTTGAAGTGCTTGATCTTCAGCGATCTTCGTTCAGTTCACAGCTTAAAGCTTCTGAAGCCTTTCAACTTCAATTGACTTCAACAATCAAGCTTTACCAGGCGCTTGGCGGTGGTTGGATTTATGCAATGGATTCCATCCCGTAACATTTTAAAAATACAGTTGTTAACCTTAGTATTTACGCAACATGTTAAATGCATTTTTATGGGGTTTTCTCGCCACCTTTTCTCTGGCATTGGGTGGCCTAATCGGAATTCTGTTTAAAATAGGCAAGCATCAGCTTGGATTGATTATGGCATTTGGTGCCGGTGTTTTGCTTTCGGCTGTTGCCTACGAACTCGTCTTCAAGTCGGTAAAAGGTTCAACAGGCAGTGGCGCTTCCTTATTCGGGCTTCTCACCGGAGCTATATTTTTTTTTCTGATCGATTTGCTCATCAGCAGGATGGGGGCAGAAGGACGTAAAGATATTAGCGGAGTGCATGATTCAAACATTGCGGTCCCGATTGTATTGGCCACCATCCTTGATGGTATTCCTGAAACCTTATGTATTGGAATGAGTTTGTTAGGCGGGGGTGAAGTTGGCATTGGAATGTTGGTTGCCGTCTTCATTTCCAATCTTCCGGAAGCAATCGCGGGAACTTCGGGAATGATTGCCGGAAAGTGGCCCAACCGAAAAATACTGCTTCTTTGGATGCTTATTGCTGTGGTTTGCGCTTTTGCTTCATTGGCTGGATTTTCACTACTTGGAAATGCAAGTCCTGAAACAGTTTCATTCATCCAAACCTTTGCTGCCGGGGCAATTCTGGTGATGCTTTGCAATACAATGATTCCGGAAGCTTTTGAACATGGAGGAAAACTTGCTGGTATCTTTACCGTTTTAGGTTTTGCGGTTGCCGTTTCTATTGCAGTCTTTGAAGCCATGGCCCATATATAAAGGGCGAGGGGTTCAGGCTTTTTCAATAGTAATGATTATTCCAGAAATTGATCTACCAACTATTTTTGACCACATTGCCTAAATTTGTTTTACCTGTCTGAAATAGAAAAATGCGGCGTAGTGGACAAAAAGAATGGTATTTTAAGGCTGTTTTGTTCATGTGGACAAAAAGAATGGTGTTTATTTTAATCATTTTATCGAGTTTCTAAATTACAACTTAACTTTGCAATATCAAGTAAAACGGAAGTA
>JANXYV010000128.1 GCA_025355875.1 Prolixibacteraceae bacterium
TAATCCAGAAACGGTGAGACTATCACAAAAAAGATGGAAAGAGGATCGAATTGCCTATTTGGAAAAGCAGATCATAAAACTTAAAAACGCTTGCTAAAAACTACTGAAATACTGAATGTTACGTTTTTGTTATATAGTAGGGATGCATGGTCTCGTTTGTTTTTCCTTTCATCGGATTTGCAATGTTAATAGGACGATAAAACTTTGGTTTCAATTTATAAAACCCGGTATACGATTGATGCATGGCAGCCAGGTGATTTGGAGCTAAAGAAATATCACTAAAATTCAAATGATAACTTTCGGCCTTTTCGTGCATCCATTTTAAAGCAATATCCGATAAGCCTGATTGATTTTCAGAAAAACCGCCACCCACATCAGAATGAATTCCGGCAAACCAGACCTGTTCCAAAACCTGACCTTTTGAATCTTCTTTTTGATGCCACAAGGTGGCTTCAAAGTTCTGCCGGTTCTCATCAATGGCAAGTGCATGAAATGCATGACCGATTTTTGAAGATAACTCCGTATCGTGAAACTGGTTCCGTTGAGTAAAAAATCCATTTAACACCAGTGGATTTCCCAAAGCACCTACAGTATCCCATACCCCGATGAATTTTATCCTGGTAATTTCTTCAACGGCGAAGGTCTTTCTGAAAAGTGTTGCTTCAATCGCCCTGGGCTGAAGATCCAGCTTTCGCGACCGGTAAATATTATATGCCCTTTGCATCTGATCAAGGTGTTGAATCTTTAAAATTCCTGAATTCCTGATCAATCCGGATAAACTGCGTACGGTAAATGCTCCCCGGCTGAATCCGAACAGGAAAAGCTCGTCACCAGGCTCGTAATTTTGAATGATAAAACGATAAGCCTGAAGTATCTTTTCTGAAATGCCATTGCCGGTTGCGCCATCAAAAATCCGTAAAAACATATTGCCTTCGCTGCCTATACCAGCGTCATAGTAAAGCAATTGTGGCTTTCCATCATGTGAAACCGGCAAAAGTGCATTGGCCATTTTTACCACATTGGTCTGGCAAAGTTTGCCATCTTCCATTTTATCCGGAGTATTCCAGGTTCCATCGCAAAAAATCGCTATTCGTTTCATAGGTTTTCAAGTTTAGCATTATCAAAGAGAGATTTGATACTAAGTTAAAAACAACCCGGGAACTTTCAAATGACAGTCGATATACCGTTTTTATGAATACGTATCCCAAACTTCGCCGGCAAACAGTTTCCCGAATTTGGAAACAGAGCTTATCGACTCTTCGGTGTTATCCGTGTGAATAGCCTTCATAGTGAGCAATTGTTTCAGAAAATCGCCCATTGCAATTTTCAGAATTCCTTTGCCTTTCACAGGACTTTGATCGTTATCTCCATCGAATACAGTGATATAAAGCGTGGTGGTATCGCTCCACAGGTCAAAACCTTTGTCATCTTTGATTTCTTTAAAGCCATTGAAGTATAACGAATTACCTTCATAAGTATTTAACTTCATTCCGTATTTCATCAGTTTGATTTTTCCGGACGTGTCAGCATTTACAAAGAGATTGAATACCCCGTCAGTTGCGGTAATCGGAGCCTTCGAGAGTGCCGGGCAATTCACAGTTCCGATCAGTTCCGCTTTGTGATTGCTGTCGGCATCAAAGGTTTCAACATTCTGCGACTGAATAGTCAACGTAAAATCAAAGGGCGAATTATTTTTTTCTCCTTCGTCATATCCTTTTTTGAAGTCCGATTTTTCGTCGAGTGAAATAAATCCGCGCATCGTTTCGGTAAAAGAGACTCCTGCTTCGTTCTCGGTCAACGGTGATTTTGCTACCGGACTAAAATCGTAGTTCAGCGTTTTCAGGTTGCCTTCGACAATGAGTTTGCAATTGCGTTCGGCCAAAGCAGAAATAGTGAGCAGCGGGTTGGTTCCCAGCGGACGTGGTATAATTGCACCGTCCATTACATATAATCCTTCGTGCAAATCGGTTCCTGAATTGTTTCTGTAGACCTGCCCGACATGATTGGTCACACTTGTGGCCGCATCATCGCCCATAACGCAACCACCTAATGGATGCACCGTTACCATTTCGTAATTCATTAACTTATTCCATTCCGGATTAGGCAAATAGATTCCTTCCAGAGCTTTGGTGGCATCCAAAAGTTTACCGTTAACTTTTTTGAAAATACTCTCTTTGCCTACATCAGGCCAGCTCAGTTCCAGCCGGTCATTTTCAAGTGACATCGTGCCGTTACCATCATCGTGGGTCATCACCAGATAAACCTGCGTATTGTTTATTGCTCCATGATAGGGTCCTTTCAGCAAGCTCACGCCTTCACGTTTTTTCCCGGCAACCCAATCCTGCCAGCCTCCTCCATCGGTATCCTTGCCCATTAACCTGGAAAGTGAGATGAATGCTGTGGTAAGTAATGGCGCAATTGGAGCCGGAATGCTGCCTTCCTCAAGGGTCATCCCATCGTTGAGAATTTTGCGATTACGCATGTCGATGATTGAAGTAATACATGGACCAACAGGTTCCTTATCCGGATCGGCAAAGTGTTTGCCCAAACCAATACCATTTATTTTTACCTCATTGTTGTAGCCAAAGCCAAGTACATCGCCATTTCCTGTAAAATGTCGGCCCAATGCAGGTGAACCAGTCAAGCCTTTGGCCTGGGATCGCAATAGAATTTCCGTACTTCCCAAAGCACCGGCAGAAACGATCACATTATCGGCAGAAATGCAAAGTAAAGGCGCATCAAACTTTTCACGGCCAAGATTGTACAGCTCAAAGTAAACCAACCATTTATTGTCTTTCCGTTCAAGATATTGAACGCCAGCTTCGCAGAAAATTTCAGCACCATGATTGACCGCGTCGGGCAGATAATTCATAATCAGCGTATTCTTTGCGTGGTGGTTGCATCCGGTCACACAATCGCCGCAGTTGTTGCACTTGTGTTGCTCTACTCCGACGTGATTCAGTTGATTGTCGTATTCAAAATTCACATTGATGTCCAGGTATCTGAATTCTTCCTTCATTGCTGCCGCTGAGGTCTTCATTCCGCTTGTTTTTGCCAGTTCAGGATATCCGGTTTTGCCCTCAGGATAAGGTGACGGCTTCAGCATTTTCCGGGCTAATTCATATCCGTCTTTGAGCGATTGCATTTCATTCCGGATAGCTGCCGGCCAACGCACATCCTCAAAAACACGGGGTTCGGGCTCAATGGAAACATTGGCATTCACATTGGAAGTTCCTCCCAGTCCGCAGCCTTTAAATACGGTCATTTCTTTACCCTTGTAAAACTCGTACAAACCGGTTTTATTTCCAATTTGATTTTTATTCCTATTCACCTGCATTTCTTTGGCCGCATCGTCCAAATCCCAGGGATATTCGCCCGGGCGAAATTCTTTTCCCTTTTCAAGCAGGCATACCTTCAATCCGGCACGTGAAAGGCGTGATGCAGCTATGCTTCCGCCATAACCTGACCCAATGATGACAAACGGATAATGCGACTGAATCGCAGTAATTGGTTTTGATAATCGTTTCATTTTATGTGTTTTTAATGATTATTGGCGGTTCAATTAAATGGCATTCAGGGAATTTCCCTTCAAATTTCAGGTTTTCTCCTTCTCCGGATTGTTTCCAGTAGGTGGTTACCCGATCGACTCCAACCGGATAAATTGTCAATTGATCTTTGGTAATATGAATCCGCAGGAAATTCTTGTAATGCTGATATCCCAGCGCCGAGAATGCCTCGTCAAGATGAACTTTCAAAATGTACACACTTAGCCAGAGGTAAAATCCAAGAATAAATGAACCTGCTATTCCGCTGCAAACTGCTGCTGAAATGGTAGTTAGAATTACCATCGGCATTTCCTGAATTTCAGGAAATAAAGGATGAAATATTTTGGCAAAAAGAGCTATCCAAAACATCAGATTGAACCACTGAACGAGTCCATGAGGCAATCCCATGATCCAGTTTAATCGTTTGATACGCCTGGTGTCGGTAAAAACCATGCACCCGAAAATCAGAATAGCACTGATTAGAATGAATAGCGGATTATGAAAAAGTGTATCAAAAATTAAGGATATGGTTTGGTTCACATTTTCTTGTGTGGCCAACTGCCCGACAAAAGTTCCAATGGAATTGTTAAACGTTGTTCCCTGCAAAATCCACGTCAAAATCAATTCCAGTGATGCCAGAAAAAACACGAATTGCCTGTTCAATAAAGGAAATGCGAGTATTTTCCATGAAAGCTTTCGTGAATCTTTCCTGGAAGGAAATGCGGCCTTTAATTCAGGTTCATTTTTCATTTTGGTTTTCTGAAATGAAAAACTCACATCATCCAGTTTCGTTAATTGATCAGGCAATAAATGGGTTGGATGCAGAAATGCTCCTCCCCCGCCGGCCGTAATCAGATGATTGATATAACCTTCTTTCTCCTCTTCGTAATGCGAGTAATGATGCAAATCGCCGGTAAGCGTTGCCACCAGTTTGAATTTTTTCCCTGTGAGATCATAGGAATCATCGGTAATATAAAGTTGCTCGAAATATTTCAGACGCCTGAATGATTCATCGTCGTTGTACATTTGATAATAAACCCATGCCGGCTCGGCTGTAACGAGAATTACTTTATCCCCGTCTTTCATCCGTTCGACAGCAATACGTTGAAAATATTCCTTCTGAGGCTGATCAATATCCGAATCCAGTTGCACATCGGTTGCGAAAATCCAGTAATTATAGGGAAGTTCAATGGCAAAGTAGCTTCGTTCCTGCATCGTTTGCCAATTGCCAATCCTCCGCTTCTGGCAAAAAAGACTGATGAAATTACCCAGTCCATCGTACCAGTCGTGATTGCCCGGAATGGCGAACATCTTTGGCCGGTCGTCGGGTGCCGAATTTTCATTGTAGGGATTGGCTGTTCCAAATGGGATTTTAAAACGATTCTCATATTTATCCATTTCGGGAGTTGGATAAACCTGATCACCACCAAAAATGATGATTTTCCCAGGCTGAGTTACAACAGCTTCCTTATACATGTTCATTTCGGGCGTCGTACCTTGGTAATCACTCTTTAACGCAAGTTTCAGGTCATGCTCTGATACCAGTTTCGCAATCGAAAAGGTCGAATTAAAGCCATCACCGGTATCCGCAACAAAATCAAACCACAGATCGGTCTGATCAGCGAAACTGGCGGCACCGGCATCTGGTCTTACTGCGGCCTGCAGTTCGCGTTTATCGGCAAAATGCCCAAATTCTCCTGAAATCAGAGATCTCAATCCGGTAGCGATCAATTGTCCGGCATCGTACCAATTGACCATTTTGGGCTTGATATATTTCTTGTCTAAGCTCATCATCGGCTATTATGACATACTTTAATTATAAACTTCTTTGAGAATCCTGAATTTTTCTTTCCATTTTTCGAACCATCCACTGCTGCTTCCGACATGAATAAACGGGACATTTTTTACCCGAAACCATGCCTTTTGTTTCAGAATACCGGCAATTGGTTTCGCTAACTGATTGCCAGTGATGGTGCATTTCGCTTTTTTAAATTCCATGCCCAGCAACAAATCGACCGGGCTGATCAAATCGAGTTCGCATTTCAAATGAAAAATCTGATCTTCATACACAAAATCACTTTCGAAGGTTAATACGTGTTCAATCTGATCCAGAATTACCCGATTGTTATAGGTTGAAATCCTGTATTCGTCTGAATCAATGGAGATGGAAGCATAGGCACGTAAAACCAACTCATTATCAGTCAGCCTGAAATTAAAATTGATATTGAGGCAGAAATTTGCCGGATTGAACTTCCATTCCAGGCTTCCGGCAAATTGCGACCTGAAATTCAGAGAAGCTCCCGGCTCTTTCATTAGTGTTGCCTTATAATCAAGCGGTACACCCTTTTCCGATCTTTGCTGAAGGTAACTTTTTGCATCGGCATAGCCCCGGTTAATCAGTTCGTCGACATTGATTTTGTTGAACATTAAATCCGGATCCAGAGGCAATGGAAACTCCGGCTTAATCACATGCAGTACTGTCTGTTCCCTTTCCGGCTTTGCATTGTTCAGCTTTTTCAGTTGCTCCAATTCAAGCAGCAATCCGCCATCTGCGCTGATTTCAATCATGTGTACATACTGAAGAAAAGTGCCGTCTAAAAATTCGTGCGAGTTGCCGATGGCCCATACCAGCCATATTTCCTTTGGGTTTCGTTTCAGTGCTTCTGTGATATTTGCATCTTTTATCCAAACCGCGTCGGTGTACCAATCGCCGTTAATTTTTACTGCGGGCATAAATATGGGCAGCGACATACCCGCCACCAGATGCTGCAAAGTCACATTCCGGTTAGAAAAAACTTCAATAGTTTTCTTTGAAAAGTTGCACACATTGAAAGTGGCATCAATGTTGGTGTTGGCATTCATCCTGGGAACATCGATTCCCAATGTCGGATAGACCTTGTTGATAATTCCATCAGCATTGCCAAAGGCTACAAATTTACTTTTCGAGAAATAACTCCGAAAAGGAAGAAGTGACGTAAAATTCATTACGTTGACCTTTCTCCACCGGGTGGCCATGTCACGCGGTTCAATTTCAGAACTGAGCATGGCCGTATTAAAAATTCCTCCGGATGTTCCGTCGAAATGGTTGAAGCTCAAACTCTCCTCTTCCAAAGCGATGATAACACCTGCCTGATAGGAAAGCCGGGCTCCTCCGCCGGCAAGGATCAGCGAACGATGAATTTCGGTTCTATTTGAAATTATTTTCACGCTATCCGTGTTTTAGGAATTTTCATTTCTGACTTCAGACTACTCAAATAAACAAAAAACAGAATTCCGGAAACAAAGTCAAAAGCAGCTACCATTCCGGCAACCGGAAGGAAAACTCCTTTCATGATTCCTACTGCCACAATGATTGATGCCCCTAACTTTTGCAGTGCAGACCAGAATATCACAACCCGGTTATCGTCTTCATGATATAAGGCATGAATCATCATTCCCCCAAACAGAAACATAAACATGCCGATGGTAGCAAATAGTTGGCGGGTATTTGTATCAATGGCTGCACCGACGAATTTCAGAACAAATGCCGGTGCTAATAATTGCATCGCTCCTGAAAACAATGTGGTTACTGAAATCAAAAGCAGAATAAGCCGGATGTATTTTTTCATGTGTTTATAATTTTTAGCCCCCTCCAAACCTCCCCCGCAGGGTGAGGCTTAAAAAAAGCAATGACTTCATTTTTGGTTTAATAATCAGCCAACTGTATGTCAAGATTTTGTTATAGACATTTCATGTTGATTTCTGACTAATCTTCATGGTATAAAATGTAAACATAGAGGCCCAGGTGAGCACGCTAAAAAATACGCGCCAGTTATTCAGAACCATCCACCTCATCAGCAGTGTCTTTAGTTCCTCGTTGGTTTTAACTCCCGCGTAGATAATGTCGTTGATCGGAAATATAAAATATTTCGCCATTGCAGTGGAACCCATAATCCCAATCAAAACCAGGATTCCAGGCCATTTCAACGAAGTTTTCCATTCGGAGATGATGGCTATGGTTGCAGTGATCATCATGATTGGAATCAATATCACAAACAGTTTGGTTGCCAGTGTTGCAGGTATGCCGAAATTGTTTTGAATCGTATCAATTGTTAATCCTTCCCAGCTTGCATACCAGAATAGAACCAAAGAGGTCATTAAACCCATGTGCATGGATGATACAAAAAAAGTATAACCATTATTGATGGTCAGCAGTGTATTTTTTAATTGCTTGTTCATAGTCTTAGTTTTTTAGATTTTATATTTTTCGTAATCGGTAATGGATGGAGCAGGTAACCAATCTTCGTTTAATCCCAGATTTATCACGCTTTCGAAGCCTTCAGGAGTAACTTTAGTTGGCTTATCCTTATATGTCATGAACCAGCATTCGAAATGATCATCCAAAATACCATTGGTTTCTGGCATGTACATCGTGAAGAATGGTTTGCCCTGAATCTGAAGATCCTTTAGAAATTTGGTGCGCGGATGGTCTCCAATAAACAACCGGCCGGTTGCACTTTTCCCGAATTTAATTCCCGCTTTAGCCTTGAAATTAATGTACGATGCCATCAGCATGTTCCGGAAATGGCTGTAATTGATCGAACCGATGTTAATCGGAAAAATAACCTTTTTAGGTCGGTCGATTTCGATCCGGAAGGCAAATTGCCCATCCAATTCGTACTGAGCGCTCACCAGGTTATCTGACACGATAAAATCAAGGTTTGCCTTGTGCTTGGGCATTCCCCAAATCCCTTTACCGCCTTTAACCGATATTTCAGTACTTACCGGCAGGTCTAAAATAAACTGACCCGTTTTATAGGTTTTCATCAGCATAACCGGAAGAAGTGCCGGTGCCGGTTTACTGCCCCTGGTTACTGCCAGCGCAATACTGTATTCAATGTACTTTCCGATGGTCGTGTGCAGGTAATTAATTACAGTGACCATAAAAACAGCTTTACCAAATACTTTGACCGGATGCAACTCATTTCCGGGCAACATTGCTTTCGCCTTTTCAAAGTCACAAAAAAACCCGGCCATCAGGGCAGGTGATTGGGTGGCGCTTACAGGCAGATGAAATGTTATCCCATCGACCATGGCATAACGGCCTTCATAATCTCTGATTCGTTTTGGTATTGACATAGTAATGGAAATTATTAATTAACAGTTATTTAAAAATCGTTTACTCAGACATTCAATTCATCAATCATCACCGGGAACACATCCTGATGTGCATTCTTACCCAGGAAAATATCCAGGTGACTATAGGTATCGTACAGGTACAACTTATGAAAATCGGGTTTTAGCCGGTTGAAATATTCGAAAGAATTCTCCTGACTTTCACTCCGGAAACATTTATTAAGCTTACCTGCAAAAAAAACAAACCGCGCATCGGTTGCCGGAATCTGATCTGCATAATGTGTCGTTCCGTCAACGGACACTAATGAGCCATAATGAACGCCTTTCCGGATGTGTCTGAAAAAATGGATAGGTACCGGACCAAATTCATTCCGGATCCATTCTTTCGTTTCGTCGGTGAGATTCGCCAGTTCCCACAATGCCGGAAATCCTGCACCATAGGTAAAGCTTACGAATTTGCCCACCGTCGTATCATTTTCGAAATGTGTACTGACAACCAATGCTTTAAAGAATTTCGACCGCAAATCAGGAGACACATCACCCCATCGCGGGTTAATGTAGTCGGTAATCAACCCAGCCATTTCAAGAATCACATCCAGTTTTACGTGCGACCAGGAAGGAACAACCGGATGAAGCGAAACGGCATTGGTCACAATCGTTGTCACCTGCGGGACCAACCCTTCAACGGCCGAAATCATAAAACTTGTAGAGCCCTGGCAATGAATAATCGCCTTGCATTGATCAGAACCACTCACCTCACAAACCTTCTGAATGGCTGCCGGATGGTCGTTTTTGGCTACCACATCCAAATCCCATTTATTTTCAGGGAACTCAGTGCTTGCACGCCAGTTTTCGAGGAAAACGTCATATCCGGCATCGGCAAGCATATCCAGCAAATTGACTTCATTGGGAGGATTGAAAATATTTGCCCGAACTCCTGCACCATGCACCAGCATGACCGGTCCACGATGTTTTGAACGATCGTGTTTTAACCGCCAAAGGTTGCATTCAAAACCATCATAGGCTTTAAAAGGAATGATATCAAAAGTATGGTTCGGCATAAGAAATTTCATGTTTATATAATTTGAAGCCCCCTCCAAACCTCCCCCGAAGGTTGAGGCTTAAAAAAAGCAATGGCTTCATTTTTGGTTTTATAATCATCCGCATGTGTGTCAAAAATTTGTCATGGGCGGTTAAACTCTATGTATATATCCAGGATTCACTGTATAATTCATTCTTTCTGATTTTCCACTTGTACCTCACAGCAATGAAGCCCAATGAAACCAGAAAAGTAAGGCAAGCCATAAATTGCCCGGTTGAAAGATTGCCTACCCATCCACGGTTTTCATCTCCCCTGAAAAATTCAATCATAAACCTTAAAACTGAATAACTCATCCAAAAGAGAAAGAACAGAACTCCTGGCTTAAACAGGTCCTTTTTCCATAAAGCTGAAAAGAGAATAAAAAGGATTAATCCTTTCAAAACACAATAAAGCTGAACAGGGTGAATAGGCAATGAAAGAATGTCAGCCGAACTGATTAATCCTTTGTTCAGATGATCGAAATAAGCATAACTGCCAAGAGGATATTGCACCGCCCAGGGCAGATTGCTCAATGTTCCGTAATCACAGCCATTCAGGAAGCAGGCAAAACGACCAACCATTGGACCAATTCCCAGAACTGATCCAATGACATCAAGATATTTCCAAAGAGAAATCCGGTATAATATTCCATACAAAACAATTCCGGCAATTCCTCCAAGGTAAACTCCAAACGAAACGGTCGCTCCATTGAGTTCCGTCAAAATTTCAGGATGAGAATACGTGTAACTGATATTTTGAACCAAGTAAAATATCCGGGCTCCGAAAGCTGCCGCAATCGATCCCCACAGAGCAATTCCTGCTGCATGATGGGTGTCCAGACCCGACGATTTACACCGTTTCAGCAACACAACGATTCCCAATCCGAGCATGATGGCATACACCACAGACGGATCGGGAATCAGATAACTGAATATACCCGTGTGAAACAGATGATTAAAATACTCAATGAGCCTCGGACGCATAGTTCACTTCCTGTGTTATGATTTTTTAGTTTTTCTTCTTCGGTAAACAATTAATCCGACCAGCGGAAGAAGAGGAATCAAAGCCATTTTGGATGAGGATGTTGATGCGGAAGCAGTACATGAACAATCTTTTGTGCCTGTACCGTTAATGGCAGCCCTTCCTACCGGAACATCGACACCGAGAAAATTATTCCCGGGTTTCCATGAATACCTCTGATTCGCTCCTGAAGCATCCTGAGTGGTCACTCTGAAAAAAAGGTCGCTTCCTGTTTTCAAGGTATTCCAGTCGGCTACCGGCATTGTGTAAGTTGCTGTGCCTCCTGCGGCTGATACTACTCCTCCTATCCAGGCACTTGTTAAATGATTGACTGTGAATGCTTCGTCATTGGCCACTTCAAATTGAAACTGTGTATTAAATGGAAGTGTCCCTCCGGTTATCACGGTACTCCCCGAAAACGTATAATCATTTCCGGTCCAAACGGTGAATACCGGGCCAGTTGCATTATTCCGGTTTAAATACGAATGGTCGATATCGACAATGGCATCCTTGGGCGATAAAAAGATTCCGGCCCGGGCATATCCGGCAAGTAATTTATGAACCAGGCGCGAAGATTTATAAAGCGGAGCCAGTTGCTTCAATAAATCGAGGTAAGAATCGTGTATTGATTTGTCGGTTCCGTCCAAAAGCACGCCAACTCCGGCAGTAGTCATTGCCTTTATGGTATTCAAATTAATACTCAGAGTTCCAAGGTCGAAGGCATCATTCATTCCCTGGCGCGAGCTCCATTGGGCCCACGAAACGATTTGCCCGGCTGAGTGAACTTCGTTGGAAGCATCGGTTAAATTTTTATGCTCCGGAAATACATCCAAAGGTTCGGAAGCTCTTGGGCACCAACCACTTTGAGTTGCTGATGCACAATTGTGTCCCCACCATCCGGCAAAAACATTGGTGTCAAAATTGGTACAGGCCCAAAAATCAGCCAGCCCCTCATTGATGGCACCGGTCATGGAACCGCCGCCAACACTGTATTGCAGGCCATTTAACCGGTGTCCGAATTCGTGGGCGATAACCGTTCCGTCACATCCGGCATTAAAAACTGCGACACCTGCACCTGCAGGGTTACAAAGCGTGGAAGCGGAAGTAGTGGCATCACCGATATGAAAAGCGGGTGGACAACAAAATGAATTTCCTCCAACCTTGTTAAATGTCACATCCACCTGACCAAAGTCCTGACTTCCCAGAAGCATATAGGTCTTTCTTTCATTAAAAATGTGAGCATAAATATTCACCTGCTGGAAGAGTCCGTTATAACCGGTCTGACTGGTTCTTTCAACGGTGGTTCCGTTTATCGGCGAAACATTAAAATTTGCGGTACCTGAACCATCATCTGGAACGGTTACAATTCCTGAAGTGCCGTCGGTTCCCACATTGGTCAGGGTAACAACTCCGCTATTTTTCAGGGTATATACACCTCCGGAAGAAGCATCGACATCAAAAGTCATTTCACGGGTTGGCGAATTCGGATCGGGATAAAAGGCCAATCCTTTTGCATTATCAAAAAAGAACAAGGGAAACAATTGAAGCACTTTTCCTGAATCAGCGTCGATCCAAACCTGGTAGTCTCCTTCAGCGGTTACTTCAGTCTTCCATGCATATTTAAAACCTTCGGCATACGGAAGCAAGACGATTTCACCGGTATTTTTTGCTTTTACTACCTCGACTTTATTTTCCGATCTGATCTGGGCAATGGCTTTTGCAGTAGCATCTTTCAGTGACAGCGTTTTACCGTTTGTTGGTTTCACGTTATTATAAAACTTGCCGTGAAGGGAAACTATTTCATTCTCGTTCCGGTTGGTAATGCTGATTGCGGTGTTGTCGATAAGAACATTATCGAAATATTGGTCGAAACGGTAAATGGAAACCGTGACATTCGACTGCCGTTTCAGTTCATTTCCCAATTCATTCAGCATGTTGTCGGAAGATGTGCTGACATCCAGCATTTCCCGTTTTATTTTCTCTTTGGTGGTTTGCTTACCCACCCGGATCTGTTCATCAATGTAGGTGCCATTCGATTTTGCCGTAGTTGCCTCAATGTTTAAGCGCATTTCTCTATCCAGTCGTAACGGGCTTTTCAGCGATTCGAGGAAGGTCGAAATAACTTTCTTCGCATCATCCGGAGATTTCACATATTGCCCGTTGATATTAATCTGGAAATTTTCTCCTTCGTAGGTCGGAAGTTGCCCACCGGCATTTTTGAAAGGTACTTGTTCCAACCGGTATTCCACCGGAGGTCTGCGTTCTTCCGGAACAAAAACCTGTTTGATTTTGTAATTCGACTCAAGACCAGGCGTATTGGGCTGTGAATATGCCGATGAACCTGTAATTGCCATCATCAAAATCGTGTTGGCAATTAGTTTCAAAATAGGATTGTGTTTCATAGTTGTTATAGACTTGA
Organism: Prolixibacteraceae bacterium; assembly: GCA_025355875.1. Taxonomy (GTDB): domain Bacteria; phylum Bacteroidota; class Bacteroidia; order Bacteroidales; family Prolixibacteraceae; genus Aquipluma. Next base: position 13,181 of record JANXYV010000128.1, read on the forward strand.
ATGTTTTCGTGTTTTTTAGATACCAATAAAGCTAATTGTCCTGGTCTTCAGGAAGTCACTCGCAATATCAAAGTCCTGTAGCGCCTGTCCTTTCTGTAGAAATCATCAAATCCCGTTCGGCCATCATGGCAAAAGCATCACTATAGTCAACTTTCAACTTTTCGCCTCTGAATCTGAACTGATACGATTTTCCTGTAACTGCTCCGGTAAAGGTTTGAGAATATTTACCTGTATATTCAAAGACCCGGTCAGGTTTATCCTCAATTAAAGTATCATGCACAATTTCAGTCATATCCTGATGGTTAGAAGATTTCACTTCATTCATCCATTCTTTTCTTTTGTTTCCGCAGCAGTTCATTCTATAATTTATTTGTCGATTAATTTAAATAGCAGGCACGCAGTGCCTGAAAGTGCAAGCCATACGATGATTCCCTGAATCCATTCGTGGCATAGAAAAATGGCGAATGGTATGGCTATCCATAAGCTGAGGCAAAAAAAGCAATCGAGCAGGTTTCCGAAGAAACCTTGCCCGAATAACTTTCTGAATTTAATCACTGCATCAAATGGACCATCTTCTTGTGACAACAAATGCGTAATTCTCCAAATCGCAAGTGCACAGATACTAAATGATGCAATGTCGATAGTAATCATGGGTTTAGTCGTTCCATCATTATCTGTCCGTATGCCTGATAAGTGCCGGAAATACCTGAGTTATAACCGTTGGTTACCCGCTGGTTTGCAGTTAATGAGAATGAATAGACCGTAAAGTATTCTCCGGTTTTAATCCATCCATCGCCGATTGCCACAGGTTGTATCTGAACACCAACCATTCCGGCGGTACTGTAATCATCAATTGTCCCTTTGTATCCGGGGCACAAAAAGTGGGTATTGACAGAATTACTTCCTCCGGGAAAAGTATGTCCGCCGGTAAGTGTAAAGTTTCCTTCAATGTTTGCGTTCAGGTCAAGGGCAGTTCCCGGACATCTTCCCATTGACAACACATAATTGTCGACGAATCCTTCGGGGTCATTGGCTTCGAACGAAAACACGACTGGAGTTTTCATCTGTAAATCGGTAAGGCGATATAAACCGCAGCCTGCATCTACAATGGATGGGTCGTTCAGGGTGGGTGCAGTCATCTGGAAATTGAGCCCGTTGTTATGAATGAATAGTGCAATTAAATCGGTAACACCCGGAACATGCTGTCCCAAAGAATCGTATCCGTCCACCCTGACAAAGAATCTTCCGGGAGTCCGCACACCAGCAACTATATCATAAAGCGCTGTGTTTAGTTGCATATAACGATCGAAATTGGAAAATTCCCAATCAATTCCATCGGCAAATATTTCGCGCTGAATGTTGGTATATGCCGGAACTGTACCATTCAATACCCCGCCCACATTCGGATAAAAAGGACCAACATCGTCGCCGATGTAATTGGGCAGGTTTCGTTTTGAGAATTTCGGATGTTTGTAATTCTGGCTCACATAACCCAATCCGGAAGTTCCTTCGCGCCAAATCTGTATGGTATACCATTTGACCTTGTTATCGGCCGCACTCTTTATTGCATTATACATACAACCCCTCATGTCAATAGTTCCACCCCAGGCAGAACATTCCACATTGAATCCGGCCAGCGGACTATTAACTGAAATGATCCCAGTCGATTCGAGGTAATTTGAATTGCCGTGACGGGTCAAATTGGCAGGTAAAGTCGATGCGGAGGTGTTTTGATTTCCACCGATGAAGATGTTCCCCATGCTCCCGATCAAATTTCCATTGAAGCAGGCCGATGAAACATGGATGGCCGAATCAGGCAGGCACATATCAATCCGTTTCAGGTTCGGGATGTTGTAATAGGGCGCACTTTCGTACCTGATCTGGAAGGGTGAGTACTCAACAATTTTTACAATAACATCCGGATACATGACGACATTGACATCTTCGCCCGGAGCAATGTCCGTCGAATCTTCCAATCCCGGGAAAGTCATGTCAAAACTGAAGCGGAAAATATAATTCCCGTTCATATCGGTAATTGTATCGCCCAGCAAACGCCGGTTTCCCGTTCCGGAGTATGCGCCGCCAGCTAATTCAGCCGCAGACCGGTCATATTCCTCGAATGTTAAAGTCAGATTTGAACCGGAATTGGTACGACAGCGTGAATACAAGTCGCCAATATTTTTTGCCAGTTGTATTCTGTCGGAAGACAAAGCCATTGTCTGTGCCGTCAGATTTGATTGAGAACGAACAAGATTGAAATTCGAAGCTGCAAAATCGGAGTTCATTTCGTTGGCAACTTTCGATGTTTGCTTTTTATCCTCCACAATAGCCTTGCGGGTATACTGCAGAGATGATTTAGACTGTGTGGCTTCCTGGCTCAAATCAAAAACCATCGGTTTAAAATAGGGTGCAGGGTCGGGTGGATTTGGATTTACTTTAATTGGTGGAATTCGTTCAGGATAATACTTTTCGATGTAATCGAGTATGAACGGGTTTTTCAATGCTTTTATAAGGCCTGCATATGTATCGATCACATAAGGGAACCTGCGGCATGGATTAAAGATACAAGCTCCGCTGTAAAGTGTTACATTTCCGTAAATGATAAAATCGTTGATATTGGCATACGTTGAGCAAGTCAGGATCAGGTCATTGAAATCGGTATCGCTACCGCCACCATCATCCGACAAAATGTCAAATTCATAAAAGCTTCCGGTTTGATGCGGAAATTTGAGCTGGGTTTGCGAAGTTCGCCACCCTGTACCGGGATCGTTCTGGATCGCAATTGACCATTGACTGCCGGTTACATAAACAAATGTACCCGGGACTCCGGAATGTATTCCGTTACCTGTTGAGGCGCCCTGTACAATAAAACGTTGAGCAAAAGCGGCACTTTTTGATTTTACGGTAACTGCCCAATTACCTTGCATGGAAATTATCATGGATATATTGTTTTATCGCCTACTCTTTTATCGGATTTTCGGCTGTTTCCGATTTATTCATTAACAAATCATTTTTCAAACATTAGTCACATTGGGTGCTACCGGGCAGCATCTGTATTCCTGAGATTTCTCAAGCAGTTCAATCTGTTTTTCAAGCAAATCGTTCTGCAACTTGTGATATCTTTCCCTTTCCGGTTCGCAGGTGTTGCAATCATCGAGGCAGCCTTTTACCTGAATGCCCGCAGTTGGTAACGAGAACTCCATTTCAAAATCGAATTTCTTTTTTAACGCTTTCGATACCTCGCCATTCTCATCAAGAATGCCTGTTGCTATCAGTTCTATGCGCAATTCTTTCAGAATTTCCTGATACATGGCTGGTGAGATCACCGGTTGGGATACTGTTAAATTATTTGGATTAGATGGGAAAGAGATAATTTCATCAATGCTCACCAATTCAAATTTTAATTCCTGTCTTTTATTCAGACGATAAAAAATATAAGTCAATGCATGGCAATTGTTCTCATTGCTAAACTCACGCGATGAAGATTCGTAATGATCTTCTGTTTGTCCTTCAGCATGGGTTCGGGTAGCCACATTACCAATTGATATGGAATGTGCCTGATGAGTGGCATTGACTGCCTGCGTTGCCGAAGCGTGCATATTTGAACTTTGCCTGTTCAGGTAATCCAGCGTGGAGGTGCTGTTATGATTATTTGATGAGCTGGTACTGCCGTGCACTCCCGGATCAAAGGGATTCAGGCTAATGCCGCCGCCTGCCGATCCGTTAAAATCCCAGTGTTGCTTATCTGTTTCAACAGAATGTCCTGACTGGGAATTTTCGAGGTCGCTGTAATAGGATTGAGTTGCTTTCATGAAATACTGTTCTTCCGACATCTGCTCGCTGCGGTAACTAAGCTGTGTTGAGCTGTCATAAGAAAAGGTGGTCCTTCTGTCAGTAGTGAACAATTTTACTTTTTCGCCCGGAAGCAAGGTGATGGTATAGGCAGGATCGCCCAATGCAAGACCCTTTGTGCAGCGGGAAAGCCTGAAGCCCAATACAAGCTGTACAACCAACCTTAAGTCTCTCTTAAAAACAAAAGGATAATTTAAAGTGCGGGTAAAAAAGAAAACATCGCAATTGCCGTCCTTTATTAATTCCGGACAACATGGAATTGTTGATAATTGAGTTTTGTCTGACATGGTGAAAAAATTTTATTTGCTTACTCTTTTATCGGATTTTCAGTAACTCCGTTTTTAAAAATTTGCAGTATAAGCGACCATTTCTGTCGGTCGTATGCAGTCAATCTTTAGTTTTCATGGTTTGAAATTACCGGTATCGACCCATTCGTTTTTCAGCAGCGACCACCAATCGGTGGCAAGTCTTTTCAATACGTAATCATAAGGAAGCCAGCCATAACCATTTTCGCCCCACGAAGTTCCCCATGAATTCCGGATCAGCAGTGCGCCTGTGGTTTCTATTCCGCCAACTGTGGTATTTTTGATTTTTAGGGTATCGTCAAATCCGGCTACCACAATGGCATGTCCGCCCTCAATTTTATCTCCTGAAGTTGGAAATGGTATTTTACCACCGTTTGTATTCGACTGGCTGACAGAACTGTAAACTGTAAATCCAAACATAGAAGGCAATCCGGAAGCCAGATTGGTTTTGATTCGCAAAAGCAAATCAGCCGGTGTGGTTCCCGGAGGATCAAGCCGGTAATAGGTTAACGATTGGAAATTCTGTGCGAAAGCATAACAGAAAGCCGATGGTTCCATGTCGAAATTGGCAATGTTGTAAGGCCAGTAATCTTCAGGCGGAACACCAAAAAGTACCAGTGCGCCCATCGTTGTCCGCAGGAAAGCCCCGGTGTCGCCCGTTTGCTTCATGAGATCCCGGGTGGCTTTGTACAGAAATAATCGCGAGGCATCAATGTGTTTGCCAAATGCCCGGCGCTCAAAATATTCAACCAAACCCACTCCGGCATTAGCCGTGCACGATCCGAGCTGACCCTGATCTTCAATCGGAGAAAACCAGCTGGTGAGCGAAACCGACTTTGGGATTGCTGCTTTAGCTGTTTTTTGTACTCCAGCCTTCGAAAGCATCTTTTTCACTGAATCTTGTCCCATTCCTTTCATGCGGTCAGATACGTCGTCGTGATCAACGGTTAGATCCCTGAAATCAGGATAATCGGGTAACCAGCCCATACTTAGTCTTCTGCGAATAATTGATTCCATAATTGCCTCATTTAAAAATTTGTGTTCACTTTTTTTGTATTAACACTCCTCTACAAACCGATAGGCATTAAATTCATACAGCCAGTCTGTTGTTGTCCAATAAAGTTAAGCTCATAAGTAATCATGGGTCAATAGCACGAAAGTGTCAATTTTTTGTAAACTGCTTTTTGATGAGGATCATTGAGACCATTTTGTCCCGAAAGGCAAATTTTCTGTATTTAGTGGGTAACTTTTAATGAGTTTTCAGAATCAATAGAGGTTAGATGTGTTCAACGTATTATTCAAGATTTTCACAAACGCCATTAAGCGCCAGGTCATGAAAAGTGAAAACAATATTCTGGAATATCCCCGCAAGAGCCACTTTGTAATTAGAAGAAATTCTGATAGTAGGAAACCTAATTCCGTCAGATCGATTTTTGCTTCTGAAATTGTTAGAAATAATCCTTTACGCTTTTTTGATTGTTGTTTGATCGATCATTCCGGCAAACAGTTTGCATGTATTCATGAACACTGCCTCAGATGTTTCAACAAAGATCGCAAAGATGAAATATATCATTTTCAGGCAGTTAGATTTCATCCTGAAGACCAGAAGCTTTGGAACGAACGGATTTTTCCTGATATTCTCGGTTTTATTACGCCTATTCCTGAAAATGAACTTCCTCATTATCGTCTCTCATTCAACCATCGGTTTATTCAAAGAGATAAGACCGTTTCTGAATTTTTGCTCGAAGGAACTTTTGTACTTTCTGAAATTACCAAATTGCCTTTACTGAACTTGACCGTATTCACTGAAATCGGCGATATAAAAACCGATGTAACCATAAACCTGACTATCTATCGGTATTCTGCACTATCTGGCTATCAGAAAGTTTTATCAAAAGTATATGCAAAAAAAGTTGACTCATATTTATCGCCACGTGAACTCGAAATTATCAGGCTATGCTATGAAGGATACAGCAGCAAAATGATTGCGGACAAACTTAACCTGAGTATCCATACGATTAAAAACCACAAACGGAACTGTATGGAGAAAACAATGACTCACAATATTACCGAGCTCATCCATTATTGCCTAATTTATCGCTGGCTGTAGGGACTTTGAAAACGTTGCCTAATCACAGATACCTCCATCTGCCATGATAACCTTCCGCATTTTTACCTTGAATATTTACTACGGATGTATTCCCTTCTATCGGGAAACAGGCCTTGTATCTTTACTGGCCCTTTGATTTCTTTAGGTCACTTTAAATTATTCGTTTCTATAAAAACAAAGAAGCGAACTTCAGGGAAAGCATTTCAGTTCAAAAAAATAACCCTGCCATTTGCTGACAGGGTTACCTGAAAATATGTAGATATTAGCTATAAGAGGTAGATGATCAGGCATAAAAGCTAAATTTACACCCAATATCTATTTCTTTTCTTTTTTGAACCATATGTATCCTCCAACATTATAAAAATCATCTTTTAGTTCAGGGTTTGCAGCAAGCTCGCTATTGGTGTAAGGATAATGAGGGATGATAACATCGTCGCCTTTTTCCCAATTGGCCGGAGTGCAAACCATTTCTTTGTCTGCAGTTTGAAGGGCAACCAAAATCCGTTCGATCTCCTGCATATTGCGCCCAACCTGCATTGGATAGAAATTAATCGATCTTACTACGTTATTTGGGTCGATAATGAAAACCCCACGAATGTCTTTGTTTGTACTTGTCGGTTCATGCAACATTCCATATTCTTTTGAAGCAAAATGGGTATGATCGTCAATGATTGCAAAGTCTATCTTCTGGGCTCCATGACCTTTGTAATCCAGACCTTCAAGCCAAGTTTTCCAAAGCTTGTGCTTAGCAACGTCGTCGGTCGATATAATGGCAATCTGAGCTCCTAACTTCACAAAATCCTGTTGCATGTATGCCAATTCCGAGAGTTCGGACGAGCAAACAGGGGTGAAATCCTGAGGGTGGCTAAACAAAACTTTCCATTTCTTTCCATAGTCATCAGGAAATGTAAGTGTCCCGTTCGTTGTTTCGGCCGTAAACGACGGAGCTTTCGACCCGATTAAAGGAATGTTGCTTTTTTGTGAGAATGTTGTACCAAACAAAAAAGCACCCAAGGCAATTGTTAAAATAATTTTCTTCATAATTTTAATTTTTTAAAAAGTGATAAAATTGAATTTAATACGGTTGTGATTTGAGCAACAAATGTTTTTTTTAGAAGTAGCTTGAAAAAAGCCCAATTTTTAATCAGAAACGTAATAATCTGCTGTCAGACAGATCTCTCAGAGCATGAAAGGAAGTATTCAAAAGACCAGATATCAGATTTAATAAATATTTAACGATCTTATTGTCTTTTATGAAATTTTAACATTACTTTCGTTCTAATTATTTTCAAATATAATTCAAAAAAGAACCGCAAGTCAATAGCACAAAAGTGTCATTTTTAAGCTCTTCCCTTTTTTTACAAATTCACATTATTCATTGAGCTTAACAATTTTCGACTAAAAAGAACATCTGAGTAATTAATCCGTATTGATCTCGTACAAACTCTAAATATTTAAATTCTATCATTATCCAATTTTCAAATTGCCTTATGATGAACGAAAATCAATCCAAATCCATTTCCAGGTTTATTTATGATGAAAGCCAGAAAATTGCCGCTAATATCAAGGCATTTCATTATGAAAAGGCAATCGACGAAAAAATAACAGGACAGAATCCAATGTCACTTTTTGAATGTTGCCTGATTGATCATTCCGGAAGACAATTTGCCTGCATCCATGAAGATTGCCTTGATTTTCAGGAATGCACTAAAAATGAACATTTAAATAATAATCTTGCCTTTCATAAACTCCAATTTCACTCTGATGATCTTAGGATATGGACTACTGAGGCATATCCTGATATTGTAATGATCATAAATTCTGCACAACCCGAAGAAAGGGTGGAATTCAGATTTATTTTCAATCAAAGGTATATTCATCAGGAGGATGGTCTTGTTTCACAGTTCATACACGAGGGTTCAGTATGTTTTTCCGGAGATATGAACCTTCCACGCTTGAAACTCAATGTTTTCTCTGAAATAGGTGATTTTAAAACGGATGACACCGTGATTCTGACCATTTTTAGATATAACGCTAACATTGGTTATCGAAAAGTTTTCAGAAAGGTTTATGGCGGAAAATTCACTTGTCAATTGTCGCAACGCGAAATGGAAATTATCCGACTTTGCTATGAGGGACAAAGCAGCAAAATGATTGCTGATACTCTGAACCTGAGCATACACACCGTTAAGAACCACAAGCGCAATTGTATGGAGAAAACTCTTACCCACAATATCACGGAACTTATCCATTTATGCATACAGAATGGTTGGATGTAAATTGGAATTATCTTCTATTTTTGCATCTCAATCAGATTAAAATCGATGAAACATATACTTTTTGTATGCCTCGGGAATATTTGCCGAAGCCCGAGTGCCGAAGCAGTTTTGAATACTTTAATCGAAAGAAATAGATTTGAAAATGACTTTCAGTGCGATTCGGCTGGTACAGCTGCATATCATGCCGGGGAACCAGCCGACTTTCGGATGAAACAGTTTGCAAAGAAAAGAGGATACAATCTGACAAGTATTTCAAGGCCATTTGATTCGAAACTGGATTTCGACCGTTTTGATTATATCATCGGCATGGACCGGCAAAATGTTCAGGATTTAAAAGCGATGGCACGGCATGAAAACGACCGCAAGAAAATATTCAAGATGACCGATTTCTGTTTCAATCAAAAATACGATTCGGTACCTGACCCTTATTACGGTGGAGATGCAGCTTTTGAACTGGTTTTGGATATTCTGGAAGATGCTTGCGAAGGACTGATCAGAAAACTTCGGAGTGAGTGAATAGGGTCAATGATTGTCATTAATGGTCATTAATGGTCATTAAATGAATGAATTGACAAACAATGACGTGAAACAAATGACCATGAATGACTATTAATGACTATAAATGACTATAAATCGTAGCATGAACCAGAACAATTGTGCATCGTCAGAGCTGATCACAAATCTGCAACATGGTATGCAATAAAAACGGCGGATTGTAATTGATGTCGGCTTTTCCAAAACGTACAATGATTACCTTTTTCTCCGGATAAACATAAATGAACTGGCCGTATAGCCCAACTGCAAAAAAACTTCCGTACTTTTTAGGTCCAATTCCCCAATTGTAATGGTAGGTAAGCCTTTGCCCTGATTCTTTTGAAGACCGAATAGTTTTTTTAACCCACGATTCCGGGATGATCTGTTTACCGTTCCAGTTTCCATGGTTTAAGTATAACCTGCCAAATTTAGCAAAGTCGATGGTTCGCGCATTCAGACAACAAAAGGCCTTTTCGATTCCATCGCTTCCAGGATTGCTTAAACTCCATGATGCAGGATACTCCATTCCGAGCGGTTTCCATATTTTTTCCTGCAGATATTCCGAAACCGTCATGCCGGTCGCTCGCTGAAGGATCATTGCCAGCAGTTGCGCATTGATATTGCTGTATTCAAACCTTTCTCCGGGCTTGAACACCGGATGAATGTTGAAAACATCCTGATACAGGTTTTTCCCCCAGTAAAATTCCATGTTTCCGCCTACGTGGTTTTTACTTTCCTTGAAATGGATGCCTGAGGTGTGGTCGAGCAGATGATCGATGGTCACCGGTTCGAAGCCCTGATTTTCCAATTCGGGGAAATAGGAGGTAATACTGACGCCCGTTCCAGAAATTTTGCCATCAGCAATGGCAATGCCGACTAATGCCGAAAGAAATGCTTTGGAAACAGAAAAAGAAGAGATAAGGCTGGTATCGTTTTTGGATTCATCGAAGTATTGGTAAAGCAATGTGTCGTTCCGTATGATCAGAAACGACAGGGTACGGTAATCTTTTAAAAATGAGGAGAGTTTCTCGTCATAAGCATCCATTTTGCGGCTGTCCACCTCAACGATTTCACCTAAATTTGGGTCATGGCTTGGCTCAAAGAAGTGAAAAGCTTCAGTTCCATTATCAATTTTCCTGCTGGCAAATAATTTATAGTCGTCTGCTTCGGGCAGTCCCAACTTACTGATTTTCGAGAGATTACCACACGAAATGGCAAGCAAGAGCAGGATTGCCAGACAGGCATGTTTGCAAAATTTAGTCATGATTGGTTTTGAATAAAATTCATCCCAAACATTCATTCAGGACAAAGCAGCATCCAAAATTCGTTCAACATGGATTTTAGTGGTATTTAGCAATTCGATATCCTCCATATCGCTGATTTTCAGAATTAAAGGAAGCTCAGTCCCGCCCAAAATCAGACTGTCAATCTGGCCTTCATTGTACATTCGGTTGGCGATTGATAGTAGTCGGCTCTTAGTTTCAGGTAAAAAACGGCCCCTGATCAATTCTTCCATGTATACTTTATGAATAAACTTTCGTTCATCGGGCATTGGGGTAATAATTTCCATTCCTGAAGCTTCAAAGCCATCCTGAAAAAAATCACCTTCCATCGTTGACAAGGTTCCAAATAAACCAAGCCTGCTGTGGCCTTTGGATTGCGCGTAAGCAATGGTAGAATCAACTATACTGACCATTTTTGTTTTAACTCGCTTTACAAGCTGCTCATAAACCATATGTGGAGTATTTGAAGCCATGAAAATTACTTTGGCGCCCGCTTTCTCCAAAACAAAAATTTCTTCCGACAGAAAATCAATCAACTCGTCCAACTGATCTTCAGTGATCAGGTTCATCATGTGGGTCATGTTGATACTGTTGATGATAATGGAAGGATATTCGCGCTGACAGGTTCGCTCCTGAAAACGGGAAATGATCCGATTGTAGTAGTCAATGGTTGATGCGGGTGCAATTCCCCCGATCATTCCAATAGTTTTGTAATGTTTAAGCATAGGTGAATAGGTATAATTAGCTTCTCAAATTTTCGCTCAATGTTTCCTTAAAACCTGCTTTGGCTCACTTGTCAACCGTTGCATCTGCCCCTGATTTCATCCCCCGGAACGTTTGACTTTATAGTTTTCGCCTTTCAATATTTCTATGATCTTATTGCAAAAATCACCCTGAACCAGAATTTCCCCATCTTTGGCCGAACCTCCAACACCACATTTTACTTTCAGGATTTTTGCCAGTGCTTTCAGATCCTCATCACTTCCAACAAATCCCGTGATCAGTGTTGCTTTTTTACCATTACGCTGTTTCCGGTCGAGCTGGACCCGCAGGTCCTGTTCACCGGGCGCAAGCGTCACTTTTTCATCTTCTGCGCTGCTTTCGTATTTAAAATTGGGATTTGTGGAGTACACCGTTCCTAATCTTTCTTTCCAATCGCTCGCCATACTTTCCTGAAATTTACCCTCAAAGATAACAGATTTTGAAGTTGAATCTTTTTTTACGGCAAAACTTCTTCCAAAATACTTCCGGCACAATGGCCTGGAACAGGCATCCGCATGATTTCCATGATGGTAGGTGCCAGATCAACCCCGCTAATCCTTTTTCGTATCTGAATGTTCTTTACAGAGCTGCCATAAAATATCAATGGAATATTTGAATTATCATTATAAATGGCCTTCTCATATTTATAAACGGGTTGCCAGCCATCTTCCAACTGGTAAAGCACATCACCCGAACGCTTAAAATTATATGAATTTGCAATTACGGCCAACTGCCCTTTGGTGTAATCGCCTTGAGCAAAAGAAGAAGAAGGAAGTGCAATTTTTATCCCTTCAAACTGATTGATGAAATTGGCCGTTTTTACTTCGATATCTTCCGGCGAAATATTTTTCTTTTCAAGCAGATCGCGGTTGAAATAGAGCTGCTGATCGCCGATGACCTCAATCCAGTCGCCTTGACCGTAGGTAATGTTCAGGAAAGATTTCAGCAAAGCCACAGCACTTTCAGGCGAAAAATTGCCAACCGGCATTTTGAATTCCTCTTTCAAATAATCAGTCGGATATACGGAAGAACAGCTGGAAGTAAGCACAACCAGCACATTGGCTTTTCCGATTGCTTTGTCGACATAGTCTAAAATCAGGGCCAGATCCTGATCAAGTCTCAGGTAAGTATCTTCCATTTCAACCGATGCAGGTCCGAATGAGCTGTTCTCATAATCCATGGAGGAAAAAGTTAAGGCCAGGAAATCAGGAAATTCGTCCTTCCCCAGTTTTTCTGCGATCATCAGGTTAATCGCAAAGTCTCTCACGATATTGTTACCAAAAGGGGTGGTTTTCAAAAATTTATAATCTCCTGAGCTTTCCATAAATTTTTTCATGCTGTACGGAAAAGTGTTCCATTTGCCCGAAAAACCTTTTTCGAGAACATAGTTGTCAGCCACACTTTCCCCGTAACTTGTAATTGGAAGCAAGGTGGTCCAGTCGCGTTGAGTAAAGTTTTTGGCAAATCCCTTTTCGTTGAACTGGCGCACCCATTCAGGAAATACGTCGACGTAATATGTGCTTGAAATCATGTTACCGTTTTGTGTATCGAACCAATAGGCACCATTGGCAGAATGTCCGGCCGATAGCACAGCACTGACATCGTTCATGGCCACGCTAAATACTTTTGACTGGTTGCGGGTATTCATTTTGATTAGGTCGCCAATGGTTGGTGAAAGAAGTTTGGTCGCCGACCGCTCTCCTTGCTTCGAATCACTGCCAACTGTAATAAAATAATCATCGGCAATGCAGTTGATTTCCTTTTTTTTCAGGCGGTCGTACCAGCTATCGTTCACGATGCCGTGGAAAGCCGGATAAACTCCGGTAAAAAGGGTCGCAGTCCCGGTCGAAATTTTCTGGACATGCAAATCGAGCTGGGCATTGTTGCAAACGGCACCTTCATTGACCAGCCTTTTGAAGCCTCCGGCCTGAAACTTGTTCCAGTAACGGCTCAGATAATCAGTTCGCATCTGATCGACCGAAAGTACCAAGACGAGGCGGGGCACATTGGCTTCCGAAGATTTATTTTGTGCAATAATGGATTTAGGACCGAGAATTGTCAGTATAATCAAAACAATCAGAATATTTCGATTTGTCATAGCCAGCATAATTTGAGAGGCAAAAGTATAAAAACAATTATGCATCCCCAATCACAAACCATTTACCGAAAATGAAAAAATATTCACGCCTGCCTTTAGTTCTGTTCTTTTTTTGCGGAATTACTGTTCAAGCCCAAAAACCTGAAAATTCAAAATCGGAAATCCTTGAGAAAATTCATTGGATGATTGAGCATTCTGATATGAATCAGGTCCGGTCCGGATTTCAGAAATCGATGAATTATAACCATTTTACCTCACTGGTTAGCGGATTGAAAGATGGAACCTTTCAAGGCAATACTCCGGCAGATGATTACGGATATAGACACAAGGTCGTTTTTGAAGTGAAAAATGGCCGAATGATTTCAATTGATTACGATGAAGTTCTCCTGGACGGACATGCCAAACAGCACGATGAAGAATACTGCAGCCGAATGATAAAAAGCGGTACGACGCCAGCTATTGCTTATCCCATTTATGAAGAAGAAATGCTGAGAAAACAAGATTTCAATGAAGTGGATGCTGTGAGTGGCGCCAGCTATTCACTATACCGTTTCAAATTGGCCATTTTATATGCCATCCTGAATTCGGATCAGTTGTGAACTGAGAATTCAGCCTGACGTTTCCTTTAAATTGGTTTTGGGAAGATGGTGGAAAGTTAATTTGCAGGTAACGAAATAACACCGAAACGATCACTTTATTTGAGAAATACAATTCTGAATGGTTTTTGACAAAGATTTTAACTGTAAAAGGTCATATTTTTCGTCAGACTATCAATTTAAGTGCTGATTTTCAGCAAAAAAGACTACTTTTCAAATTCCAACAAATAAACGATGTCCAAAATGCTGACGAAAGTCAATCAATGTTGTTAAACATTCACTTCAACAATGATATCTCGCTGTAATCCTGAATTATAACTCCGGATTGGTTTTTTGTGAATCCGAATATCCTGCAACCGAATGTCCTAACTTTGGACATTAATTTAAAATTCAAACTGAGATGAAAGCAGACATGAATGAATTTCTGGAAGCGCTGAAGTCACGCACACCAGGCGAACGCGAATTCCATCAGGCAGTTCAGGAAGTAATAGAATCAATCTGGGAAGTGTACCAGAAAAACCCGAGATATCAGAAAGCAAAAATTCTGGAACGAATTGTTGAACCCGAGCGCACCATCATTTTTCGTGTTCCGTGGATCGACGATCATGGCGAAGTGCAGGTCAACCGGGGATACCGTGTTGAGTTTAATTCCGCGATTGGCCCGTATAAGGGTGGTTTGAGGTTTCACCCTACCGTAACTTTAAGTGTGCTAAAGTTTTTGGGATTTGAACAAACATTCAAAAACAGTCTGACAACTCTGCCAATGGGCGGAGGAAAAGGAGGTTCTGATTTTAGTACGAAAGGCAAATCCGATAACGAAATCATGCGTTTCTGCCAATCCTTCATGACTGAACTGGCCCGGCACATTGGACCAAATACCGATGTTCCGGCAGGTGATATTGGTGTGGGTGGCCGCGAAATTGGTTTCTTGTTCGGTCAATACAAACGAATCCGGAATGAGTTTACCGGAGTCTTAACCGGCAAAGGAATTGGTTGGGGCGGGAGTCTGATCCGGCCTGAAGCTACCGGTTTCGGGGCTGTTTACTTTGTACAGCACATGCTTAGCAAGCTTGGAAAAGAAATTGAGGGAAAAACCTTCAGTGTTTCAGGTTTTGGTAATGTGGCCTGGGGAGCAATTATCAAGATCAACGAATTAGGTGGCAAAGTAGTGACCATTTCTGGTCCTGATGGTTATATTTATGATGCCAATGGGATAAAAGGCGATAAAGTGGATTACCTTCTCGAACTCCGAGCTTCGAACAACGACGTGGTTGAACCTTACGCTGCCGAATTCGGAGCCAAGTTCTTCGCAGGCAAAAAACCCTGGGAATGCCCGGTTGAAATTGCAATGCCCTGTGCCTGTGAAAACGAATTGAACCTGGAAGATGCCAAAACATTGGTTCAGAACCGATGCTATCTCGTAGCTGAAACCTCAAATATGGGTTGTACCGCAGAGGCAGTGGAATACCTGACCGAAGCGATTACTTATGCACCGGGAAAGGCTGTGAATGCTGGCGGAGTGGCTGTTTCAGGCCTCGAGATGTCACAGAATTCCATTCGGATGAACTGGCCAAAAGAAGAAGTGGATAAATATTTGCACCGAATCATGAAGGACATTCATGAAACTTGCGTGAAATATGGTCAGAAAGGAAACAATGTAAATTATGTGGTAGGAGCCAATGTTGGTGGTTTTGTAAAAGTTGCTGACGCTATGTTGGCCCAGGGAATTGTATAAATCCTCCCCCAACCACCTCCATAAGAGGGGGTTTTTAATTCTGATTACTTCGTTTCCAAGGCCAATTTCGAGCTTAAATACCCGTGGCCGAGGATGCTTGGGGCAAATTTGCATCAGCAACTTAGAAACGATATGTTTGATGACATGCATAAGCAGAAAAGGTGATTTATTAAAAGAAGTTGACTTCAAGGTGGCTTCCTAAAAACTTATCCGACCCTGGACTGAACGTTCTTTGAAAATATGAACAAAACTTTTCCCCTGCGGGGGAACAGAAAGGGGGCTTCGCTTTCATGGTATTTTTTCCTTTCATTTTCCAATAAAATAATATTCGCTTCATATTCAGGAGTTATATTTTCCCTTATTTTGCTCAAATTTTGCGGAAAATGTTGATTGATACTCATTCTCATATTTATTCAACCGACTTCATTCATGATCTTGATGAAGTCATTCAACGGGCATATTCCAACGATGTCAGGAAGATTATCCTTCCTAACATCGATAGTTCTTCCGTAAAAAATCTGCTCAATCTGGTCGATACCTATCCTCATATTTGTATTCCGCTGATGGGTTTACATCCAACTTCGGTAAACCAGGATTACATGGAAGAATTGCAGGTAGTCGATTACTGGTTAAAAAAGCGTAAGTTTTATGGAATCGGTGAAATTGGCATCGACCTTTATTGGGATAAATCATTCCTTGATGAACAGACATTTGCCTTTCGCCATCAGCTCGAACTGGCAAAACAATACCAACTTCCGGTTGTGGTCCATGTCCGCGATTCGTTTGACGAGGTATACAATATCTTATTGGAAGTAAAAGACGAAAACCTCCACGGCGTTTTTCACAGTTTTTCAGGAACTATTGAACAGGCAACCCTGGTAACTGATTTAGGATTTAAAATCGGGGTCGGCGGAGTTGTTACCTTCAAGAAGAGTGGTCTGAACGAAGTAATCAAACAAATTGACCCGTCGCACCTGATCCTTGAAACAGATTCGCCTTACCTCACTCCTATTCCTTTCCGTGGAAAAAGAAATGAAAGTTCCTACCTTATCTATATTGCTCAAAAAATTGCCGACCTTCACCAAATGACAGTTGGTGAAATTGCAAAGATCACCACCGAGAATGCCCGGAAACTATTTGGAATTTAACCGACACTTGTCAGCTAATTATTGTCAAAGTGGAAAGCAAACCATCGATACTTATCATTTATACAGGAGGCACCATCGGAATGGTCCAGAAAACTGCCAACGGCATTTTGGTCCCTGTAAAGTTTGACCAAATTCAGGAAGAAGTTCCAGACCTCAACCGACTTGGATACAATCTTCAGGTAGTAACCTTCAATCCTCCTATCGACTCTTCAAATATGACACCCACCATCTGGGTGAAAATTGCCAATACCATTGAGCGAAATTACCATAAATACGATGGTTTTGTGATCTTGCACGGCACCGACACCATGGCCTACACCGCCTCAGCACTGAGTTACATGTTTGAAAACCTGGACAAGCCAATCGTTTTGACAGGCTCGCAACTTCCAATTGGAATACTCCGGACCGACGGGAAAGAAAACCTGATTACCTCCATCCAGATTGCCGCTGCGCAGAAAAACGGGATGGCGATAGTTCCGGAGGTCTGTGTTTATTTCAATTCAAAACTTTTTCGGGGCAACCGAATCTCTAAAAGGCATGCCGACGATTTCAGCGCTTTTTCATCGGTCAACTATCCTCCACTGGCCAATGCCGGAGTTGAAATTAAATATTCACAAGAAAACATTCACCGTTCAGCCAACAAGGGAATATTGAAGATCCGTACTCATTTTGATGAAAACGTAGTTATTTTAAAAATTTTTCCGGGAATTGGACGGATGGTTTTTGAAAATATATTGAACATCCCAAACCTGAAAGGCGTCGTCCTCGAATCTTTTGGAACTGGAAATATTCCTACGTCACGCTGGATGATCAGTCAGATAAAAAATGCAATCAAACGGAAGATCATCTTCCTGAATGTCACTCAATGCCAGGGAGGTGCAGTGAAAATGGGACAATATGAAACCAGCGCAGAACTGCTTGATGCGGGTGTTGTAAGTGGAAAAGACATGACCACCGAAGCGGCAATAACCAAACTGATGTTTCTTTTGGGCCAGGATTTAGATCAGGAAGAAATTAAATTGCACCTGAATAAAAGTTTAATTGGAGAAATCAGCGAATAGATTTATTGAAGGTTTTTTTGTTACTTTGCCGCCCTGAAAAATAAGTCCATTATTTCAGGAGAGATGCAGGAGTGGCTTATCTGGCACGCCTGGAAAGCGTGTGTACCTCAAAAGGGTACCGGGGGTTCGAATCCCCCTCTCTCCGCTCTACTCTAACTCAGACTTTTGGGAAACTGTTCTAATTGTATCACTTATCAAAAAAGATTTTGATATTAACAGAAATAAATTAGCACGATTTTTGCAACTGTTATACATTCTGTTTAGATTTAGCGCGCTCAAAATATATCCAAAAACGAGATCAGGGAGGATAATTAATGAATCAATTAAAACCAAAAACCGGCTTCCAAATCATTTGGTTGATTGTTTTTTTGTATTCATGCCACATGACCCCAAATAAGTTTACTGACGAAACTCCTACCCGGGGAAAAGTTAAAGTTGCAGTTGATGAATCGTATCAATTGCTGGCTGAAGCCGAACTTTACACTTTTTCATCAATTTATAAGGACGCACAAGTTAAACTCATCTATTTACCGGGAGACAGTATTCTGAAATTATTTTTGGATGATTCGGTTAAAGTAATCGTGACAAGCCGCGTGTTGACTGATAACGAAACGGAATATCTCAGAGGAAAATCAATAATCGCAAGGACAACCAAAATTGCCCACGATGCGGTTGCCTTCATCGTCAACAAATCAAATCCAGATACACTTATCAGGTACAATGCACTCAAAGATATTTTCCTGGGCAAATCTTCAACCTGGAAACAAGTAAATCCAAAATCAAAACTCGGGAATATAAAAGTTGTGTTTGACAATCCCGCTTCGAACAATGTACAGACAATCACGAGCAAATTTGGATTAGCCGGTTCGCTTCCCAACAATTGTTTTTCAGTAACCAAAAATTCTGAAGTTGTAAGTTATGTTGAGAGTCATCCGGAAACAGTAGGTATTATCGGTGTAAACTGGATCAGTGATCCGCGTGATTCAATCAGCCATTCGTTTTTAAATAAGATTAAAGTTGTTTCGATCACTCCCGAATATTATTCCGAAGGAAATGACTTCTACTCGCCGCATCCGGCGTATATTGCCAACCAGCAATATCCTTTTATCCGGGAGGTTTATACCATAAACCGCGAAACTTTTACAGGACTCGGAAGCGGATTTACCTCATTTGTTGCCGGGGATGCTGGTCAGCGGATAATATTAAAAATGGGTATGGTGCCTGCAACTATGCCGATCAGACTTGTTGAGGTTAAGAAAAATTAAACTATAATTGTAATCAAATATTTATATAAAATGAAACGGATATTAGCAATGCTCTTTATGCTACTTGCTCTTACTGCATTTAGCCAGAAAAAAAAGTCATCGTCAAAAGTTGATCCTGTCGTTTCACCATTCGACCAAAAGTTGAACGCTGCCTTGAATCTGGTTGCGAGTGAACAATATGAAGGAGCTGGACTGGCATTTGAAGATTTGCTCAAAAGTGATCCAGGCAATGCCGAGGTAAATTATTATTACGGAGAAACGGTGATTAAAGAATATTTTTCTGACACCTTGTCGAACTCGATGAAAGAAATGATCACCAAATCAGAAAATTTATTCCGGAAAGGTATTCAGAAGGATTCATTGAATAAATTAAATGAAGTAGGTTTGGGAGCAGTCTGCATAATTCTTCAGGGAGATACCATCGCTGCTGATAAGTTTTTTAATAAAGCTGAAGCTTCGTTGCCAGTCAAGCAAAAGAATTTAACAATTAAAGATGCTCTTTTACTTACAAAACTTGGGTATTCGCAACTCCTGAACGATAAAATTACGCGTTATAAAAAAGCGCAGAATTACCTGAACCGGGCTAAAGAAATTGACCCGGAAAATCCGAAAATTTATCTTGCCCTGGGAGATATGTACCTGCAGAAGAACGATGGAAAAAATGCTCTTGCTAATTACAATAAAGCACTCAGTTTGAATCCAAAGTCTCCGCTGCCAAAAATTAAAATTGGGAATATCTATATTCGTGCTTCAAATTTAACTGCAGCCCGTCCGTACCTTGATGAAGCACGTGGAATCGATTCAACATTCGCTCCTGTTTATCGTGAACTAGGTGAATTGTATACCATGGCTGGTCAGTTCAATCTTGCCAAAACGAACTTTCGTAAGTTCCTCGATTTGTCGGGTAATAATACTCCAGCCAAAATTCAGTATGCAAAAGCGCTTTTTAGATCGAAAGACTATTCAACTGCGTTAACAACTATCGAAGAAATTCTTGCTGTCGACAAATCACGTAATTACCTGAACCGTTTAGCAGGATATTGCTGTTACGACAAAAAACCACCAGAACTTGTAAAGGGGAAAATGTATTTGGAAACATTCTTTAAAAATGCAGATCCGGCAAGTATTATACCGAGAGACTTCCTTTACTATAGCAGAACCTTATACAAAGTTGCCAATAAAGATTCTGTAATTTTGGGTAGAGCCTTTACTGCGTTTGAGAAAGCCTACGAAATGGACCCTAAAAATGTGAGTCTTGCTTCTGAAATTGCTTCCGATTACTATTATTCGAGAATGTATGAGAAAGCTATTCTCTGGATTAATCTGAAAAATCAAAAAGGAAGAAAAGATAAAGATGATTTGATGTTAATCGGAAAATCATATTATCAATTAAAACAATATCATAACGCTGACAGCATATTTAATAAAATCATCGTTGAACAGCCCGACAATATGCAGGCATATTTATATATAGCCAGAACGGCCTCCAGTATGGACCCCACCAGCGAACTTGGTTTAGCTCAACCAAAATTCGAAGCATTGGTAGAAAAAGCAGGAACTAAAACGACTGAATATGCCAAGGAATTACAGGAATCCTATACTTATCTTGGATTCTATTACCTCCAGAAGCAAGATTACTCGGCATCTAAATCCTGGTATAAAAAACTATACGAACTAGATCCTGCAAATAAGCAATGGCAGATCCAATCTTTAAAATCACAAGCTCTAATTGCCTATAAAGAAAAGAATTATGTTGAAGCCCGTGATTTGTATACAGAAATTAAAAAACTTGATCCTGCTGATCTGGATGCGGCAAAAGCAATTCAGGATTTGACCAAGGCGATAAATGCAGCTCAAAAAAAGAAATAGGTCTTCGGAAATATTTTTTTCACAAATACTGTTAAAATTCTGCATTAAAAATTGAATTATTTTATTTTCTTTGAGGTCAGAAATTAAACTATTGTTTTATAATTTACTTTAAATAAAAATTGAAAATGAAAGGACAAAACTTAAAAGACGCATTAAAATCGACTTTCGTACTGGCGGTTATTTTGGCATGTGCATTGGCTGGTTACCTGATTTATTCACAAATCATGGGTAATCCTGTAAACTTTGAAGGTGGTAATCCAAAAGGTCATCCACTACCAGGTAACTACCTCGGAATTATCTACCGGGGAGGATTCATTGTTCCTGTTCTTATCGCGGTCAACCTGATCCTTCTTACTTTTGTTGTTGAACGTATCATCATGCTTGGTGTTGCCGGTGGTAAAGGAAATTTGAATGTTTTTGTACGCAATCTTCAAACACTTTTAAACGACAACAAGATTGAGGATGCATCGAATTTGTGTGACAAACAAAGAGGATCTATTGCCAACGTTATGAAAGCAGGTCTTCATCGTTACAGAGCTTTGCAAGCAGACAAAACTCTCCAGAATGACCAAAAAGTGCTTGCCCTCCAAAAAGATTTGGAAGAGGCCTCTGCTCTTGAATTACCTGTACTTTCACAAAATCTTATTATTCTTTCAACCATTGCTTCTGTATCAGTATTGATCGGTCTTATCGGAACTGTGCTTGGTATGATTCGTGCATTCGGTGCTTTGGCAACTTCAGGTGCTCCAGACTCCCTTGCTTTGGCAAACGGTATTTCTGAAGCTCTTGTTAATACAGCATTCGGTATCACAGGATCAACTTTGTCTATCATAGCTTATAACTATTTTTCAGCCAAGATCGATACAGTAACATATAAAATGGATGAGGCTAGTTTTAGCGTAACTCAAACATTTGCTTCAACTTTGAAGTAGTTTTTTAATTTTTCTTTATCGATAAAGAAAAAACAAACTGAAAATAATGGGAAAAATTAAATTAGCTGTAAAAACACCACGAATCGACATGACGCCGATGGTGGACTTGTTTTTCCTTCTACTCGTCTTTTTTATTTTGACGGCAACATTTCGTCCTGAGGAAGCTGCACCGATTAAAACGCCACAATCAACCTCACCGACTCCAATTCCTGACAGCCATCTTGTTACAATTATGATTTCAAAGGATGACAAAGTTTTTTTTAATGTTGATAATGGTTCTGACACAATTGAACACATTCGCGGGAAAATTTTACAGGCGATAGGTAGTCAATATCAGATTAAATTTACTCCAAAAGAAATCAAGAAATTTGAAGGATTGGCATCATTTGGATTACCTGCGGTAAAGCTTCAGGCTTTTTTAAATGCACCAGATCCAAAAGCACGCGAAGCGATGCAGGTAGGAATTCCGATTGACTCTTTAGATAATCAGTTGATGTATTGGATCAGATTTGCCCGAACTTACAACAATAATCTGGAGTTCGCTCTTAAAGGTGATGGTGATGCAAATTACCCTGCGGTTAAAAAAGTGATCGCTATTTTGCAGGACAATAATGTCAATAAGTTCAACTTGACCACTGACCTCAAAGGCGTAGAGTTACCAGCAGAGTTTATTATTAAGTAAATTTTTAAGACATTCCAAAATGGCTGAAATAGTTCAAGAAGAGGGTCACAAAGGTAAAGGCAAAAGAAAAGCGAAGAAACACGGAACGCATATTGATATGACTCCGATGGTTGACCTCGCCTGTTTGCTCCTTACTTTTTTCATGCTTACAACGGCATTCAATAAACCAAAGGTCATGGAGATTATTCTCCCTGAAAAACCGAAGGAGAACGAAAAGCCACCTGAGCTTGATAAAGACAGGGCTCTAAATGTTATACTTGTCGAAAATGACAAAGTACTATGGTATGTAGGTTTGGCTGACCCAAATAAGACACTTCCGGTTTTGGCCGAGACTGATTTTTCGAAAGACGGAATCCGCAAGGTTCTTTTACAGCGAAATAAAGAATTGTTTACTCGGGTAGGCAATATGAAAAGAGATGTCATGGAAGGTAAGTTAAAAATACCTAGAGACTCCATTGACGGTCGAATCAAGCGCTTTTATAAGGAAGATAAATCCGGACCAATTGTTCTAATCAAGGCAGGTGATGGTGTTAAATATCGAAACATTGTTGACATCATGGATGAAATGGCAATTACTAATATTGCCCGATATACACTTGTCGATATTAACCCAGTTGAAAAAACGATGGTTCAAAATCATAAAAAATCGAATTAGTCAGTTGTCGCCATTAATAAACCATAATAAATGGATTTGAATCATGGATAATGAATTGCTTAAAAACGAAGCCGTAACCCTTGAAGAAATAGTTTTCGAAAAGAGGAATAAAGAATACGGTGCTTACGTATTGCGCAAGAAGTTTAGAAAATTCTTACTTATAGCCTTTTTGATCTCTTTATTCAGTATAGGTGGCGCAGTATTAGTCCCTTTCATTCAGGCTTTAAACAACAAGGGCAAGAATGTTGCTTTAGTTAAAAATACGGTGGTCAGTATGGAAAATTTAAAGGCTGATGATGATGTTCCGCCACCGCCACCACCGCCACCACCACCACCGGCAGCCGCTGAGGCTCAGGTAAAATATGTAGCTCCCGTTGTTGTAGATAGTGTGTCGGTTGAAGTAGAACTAGCCACAGTTAGCGAAGTCAATGAAACTGTTACCAACGAACCAGTTCCTGAGAAAATTGAGGTCGTCAAGGAAGAAGAACCAGCAATTGTTCAGGAAGAAGAAGTTTTCTTAATTGTTGAAGAACAAGCTACTTTTCAAGGCGGAGATGTTCAGTCATTTCGCGAATGGGTTATGAAAAACATCAAATACCCAACTGTTGCCCAGGAAAACGGTATTAAAGGTAAAGTTTATGTGCAATATGCAGTAAACTCAAAAGGTGAAGTTTGTGACGTTAAAGTTGTTCGCGGTGTCGATCCTTCACTCGATAAGGAAGCTGTCAGGGTGATTATGTCCTCACCAAAATGGGAACCTGCAAAACAGAGAGGAACCAGAGTGAAACAACAATTCACTATACCGATCTCATTTGTACTTCAGTAAAAATGTTTTTATACACAATAGTAAAAAAGGGTTGTCGATTGATGACCCTTTTTTGGCATTATTAACCAAATTCCCAATATGAAGTTTGATGACTACCGCATCTCAGCTGAAATAAAAAGAAACCTGGCCGAACTGGGATTTCGTCGGCCAACTGATATTCAGTACAAAGCAATTACCCCAATTTTAAAGGGGGACGATGTTTTAGCCATTGCTCAGACCGGTACCGGTAAAACTGCAGCATTTGCTATTCCGGTCATCGATCTGATCAATCAGCAAAAAAGCAGTAGCCGGAGTGATTTCATCAGTTGTCTGGTGATGGTTCCAACCCGCGAATTAGCCCTTCAAATCACGGAAGTATTTCAATCGATTGGTCAGCACACCTTGGTAAAAACAGCCTGCGTCTTTGGTGGGGTCGATCAGGATCCGCAGATTTCAAAATTGAAAAAAGGGGTTGATATATTGATTGCAACACCGGGTCGAATGTTTGATTTAGTTCATCAGGACCATATTGTTCTTGACAAAATCCAATACCTGATTCTGGACGAAGCCGACCACATGCTGGCACTCGGATTTATAAAAGACATCCGCCAACTGATCCATCGTTTGCCCAAATACCGTCAAACTTTATTCTTTTCAGCCACGATCAATCCTGAAATTAAAGAACTTGCCTATTCTCTGGTTACCAATCCAATCCGGATCGAAATGTCGCCAAAAGATCCGGTGGCAAAAAACGTGACCCATGCAGTTGCTATGATTGAAATGGATGACAAACGGTTTTTTCTGGAAAGGATGATTAAAGAAAATCCTGAATCGAAAATTCTCGTTTTCGTACGAACCAAAGTCAGGGCTGAACGGGTTTTTAAGGCGATGTGCCGGGCAGAAATCAAGAGCCTGACCATTCATGGCGATAAAGAGCAAAAAGACCGGCTGGATGTCCTGAGCCAATTCAGATCAGGAGAAGCGAAGGTGTTGATCGCAACCGATGTCAGTGCCCGTGGAATTGATATTCCGGACGTTGATTACGTTATTAATTACGATTTACCTGATGTGGCCGAGAATTATGTACACCGCGTAGGTCGTACAGGACGTGGCATAAAGAAAGGACTGGCAATTTCATTTTGCAGCCCGGAAGAGAAACCGGTTCTGGCCGAAATCGAAGAATTTCTTGATAAAAAGGTAAGTGTACTGATCATCGATAAGGAAGAATATACAACAACAGTCGATCTGGCTGCCGACAATCCAAACGATTGGAAAGCCTTACTTCGCGACGAAGAACAAAATGCGAAACCAAAAAAGAAAAGAAGATAGCTACCTTCAATATCTCCATTTTTACAAAGTATCCAGGTGCATCCTTCTTTGATTCAAAATCGGGGAAGGATGTTTCATTTCCGTGACCTTCCATTTTTTTATTTTCACACAATTCCCTAAATATTTAAATATTTTTAACAAAACCCTATCATTTTTGAAGGTTATCCTGAATTAATTGTAAATTTTTTGTCAATTGCCTGAATTTTTATACCTGAATTTCATTTTTTATATATTTTTGTTAAGGAAATATTTAAGGACAAAAGACAAAATATAAACTTTTAAAATTTAAAAATTATGGCACAATTTAGATTTAAAGCGCTTGAGGAAGTTTTGACAAGAAAACCAGTCGAAGTAAAACGCGAAGAAAATCTGGTTTCCGATTTCTATGGAATGAATGTTTTCGATCGTCCGAAAATGAAAAAATACCTTTCGAAGGAAGCATTCAAAGCAGTTATTGACGCCATTGACCATGGTACTCCAATCGATCGCAAGATGGCCGATCAGGTTGCTCAGGGAATGAAATCATGGGCTTTGGAAAATGGGGCAACTCACATTACCCACTGGTTCCACCCTTTAACTGATGGCACTGCTGAAAAACATGATGCCTTTATAGTTCACGGCGAAAATGGCGGTGTAGTGGAAGCATTGTCAGGCTCTATGCTGGCACAACAGGAACCTGATGCTTCTTCTTTCCCAAGCGGGGGTATCCGTCAGACATTTGAAGCCCGTGGATATACCGCCTGGGATCCATCCTCACCAGCATTCATAGTTGACAACACCCTGACTATTCCGACCATCTTCATCTCTTATACCGGCGAAGCACTCGACTTTAAAACACCTTTATTAAGAGCAATTGCTGCTGTAGATAAAGCTGCAACCGAAGTTTGCCAGATGTTCGATAAAAATGTAACCAAAGTAAATGCAAATTTAGGTTGGGAACAGGAATACTTCCTGATTGACGAAGCTTTATACATGGCACGCCCTGACTTAATGTTAACCGGAAGGACTTTGATGGGACACTCTGCTTCGAAAGATCAGCAGTTGGACGACCACTATTTCAGTTCAATTCCAACCCGCGTTTTCCGTTTCATGGAAGATCTGGAAAATGAAGCTTTCAAATTAGGCATTCCGGTAAAAACCCGCCATAACGAGGTTGCACCAAACCAATTCGAGCTTGCTCCTATTTACGAAGAATTGAACCTGGCGAACGACCACAACCAGATGGTTATGGACCTGATGAAAAAAATTGCCCGTCGTCATAATTTCGCTGTTCTTTTGCACGAAAAACCATTCGCCGGAATCAACGGATCAGGAAAACACAACAACTGGTCACTTTCAACCGATACCGGTGTAAACTTGTTTTCACCGGGGAAAAACCCAAAATCAAACCTGCAATTCCTCACTTTTGTAATCAATACCCTGAAAGCATTGCATGTGAACCAGGATTTGTTGCTTGCCAGCATCATGAATGCTCCGAATGCACACCGTTTGGGAGCCAACGAAGCTCCACCGGCAATCATTTCTGCGTTCCTCGGAACAGAAGTAACAAAGATGTTGGATTTAATGGAAGAATCTGTGGTTGACCGCAAAATGACTCCGGAAGAAAAAACTGCTTTGAAGTTAAATATTGGCCGTATCCCTGAAATTATTCTGGACACCACCGACCGTAACCGTACTTCTCCGTTTGCATTCACCGGAAACCGTTTCGAATTCCGCGCCGTAGGTTCTTCTGCAAACTGCGCTGGTGCTATGATTGCTTTAAATACTGCGATTGCTGATCAGCTTGCCAAATTCAAAGTTGATGTTGATGTTTTGATCGAAGCAGGCGTTAAGAAAGACGAAGCTATTTTCCAGGTATTAAAGAAACTGATCATCGAGTCAAAAGATATCCGTTTCAATGGGAATGGGTACAGCGAAGAATGGAAAGTAGAAGCTGCACGTCGCGGTTTAACAAATATCTCAAGTGTTCCAACTGCTTTGGAAGCATATCACGACAAACGTGTTGTTGAAATGTTCAGAAAAGCCGGAGTATTGAGCGAACGCGAAATCGAAGGTCGTGTTGAAGTTGAATATGAAAAGTATACTAAGAAAATCCAGATTGAAGCCCGAGTTCTGGGTGATTTAGCTATCAACCACATCGTTCCGACGGCAATTGAATATCAGACCATGTTGCTTGACAACGTAAAAAATCTGAAACTTGTATTCGACGAAGCAGAATATAAAACACTTTCTGAAGGTCGTATCGAACTGATCAGAGAAATTGGTGGTCATGTTTCTTCAATCAAACTGAAAGTGAAAGATATGATTGAAGCACGTAAAGTGGCTAACAACATCGAATCAGAAAAAGAAAAAGCATATGCTTACGAAGGCAGTATAAAACCTTACCTGGAGGATATCCGTTACCACATCGATAAACTGGAATTGATTGTTGACAACGAATTATGGCCACTACCAAAATACAGGGAATTGCTTTTCGTGAAATAGTTTTTGAAAACATACCTACAGAACTAAAGGCTTCCGGCAAAAACCGGAAGCCTTTTTTATGCCCAGAACCTATTCTTCGATTTCTTTCAGTCTGGCATACTTTAAATAAACCTTTTCCGTTTTTTTAGAATGGATTTAAAATGGTTACTTTTACCGCCAAACGTTTAATATCAAATGAAGAATCCCGTTATTCCCATAATATTTCTCCTCCTTTTGATCATCATTCTTGGCTCTTGTTCTGCCCGGAAATATTTGGAAACTGGAAGTAAATCATACGAAATCGGTGAATATTTTCAGGCTATAGAAAAATACCGAAAAGCATACCGAAGCCCAAAACTAAGCACCGAAAAATCTGATCTGGCTTTCAAAATTGGCGAATGCTATTTCAGGTTAAGCGATTTTGCAAAAGCTTCGGTCTGGTATAAAAATGCCATAAAACGCAATTGTTCAGAGCCTTTTTGCATGCTTCATTTTGCTCATTGTTTGCGTGCCACACAAAATTACAACGATGCAATTACTTGGTACCAAACTTATCTCGGGGTAAAACCTGATGATGCGGAAGCCAAAAATGGGTTGGAATCAAGCAAGATCGTGAAAGAATGGCTGGATAAACCCAACCGGTATATTGTGAATATCGTGAAGGAGCTGAACTCAAAAGACAACGATTACTGCCCGGTATTTGTAGGCGGAAAGGACAATGAAATTATTTTCACCTCAACCCGGGAAGTGGTGACCGGGAAACGCAAAAGCAACATTACCGGAACCCGTTTTGCAGATTTGTTCACTTCAAAGTTTTTGGTTCAGAAACAAAAATGGGAAACCCCCAAATTGCTCGACGAAAGCGAAATGATCAACACCGCAAGCGATGAAGGCGCAGCAACGCTATCAGATCGTGGCGATCAGATGATTTTTACCCGCTGCCTCTACGACAAAACAAAAGACAAGGGCGCTGAATTATTTTCGACCAACCAATCCAGGGGATCCTGGTCCGAGCCCTCGCCGATTGAACTGGTTGGCGACAGCATCATTGCAGCCCACCCTTCGTTGAGCGCCGACGGAACCCAGCTTTATTTTGTGTCGGATAAAATGGGCGGCTACGGGGGAAAAGATATCTGGGTGGCTACCGGCAAAGGTGGCAAATTTGAGAAACCTGAAAATTTAGGCCCAGAAATTAATACTCCTGGTGATGAAGAGTTCCCTTTCATCCGCGAAAATGGCGATTTGTATTTCTCGTCCAACTATCGCCCCGGAATCGGAGGATTGGATATTTTTAAAGCAGTGAAAAATGATAAGGGAAAATGGAAGGTGGAAAACATGAAAGCACCGATCAATTCGCCCGGCGATGATTTTGGCATTGCTTTTATCAAAGGTGAAGATGAAAAAGGAATGTTTTCGTCGAACCGGAAAGGATCGAAAAGCGACGATATTTATTCATTCTACCTTCCTCCCAAGGTGTTCAATGCGTCAGGCGATGTTTTTAACAAGGAAACCAGCCAGAAAATTGACGGAGCCATGATCCGAATTATCGGAACGGATGGGACCAACCTGAAAATGCGTGCCGATGGCGGTCATTTTCAGATGAAATTAAAGCCGGAAACCGAATATGTTTTTGCTGCTTTCAGGGATGGATTCCTGAACGACAAAGTCAGGACTTCAACCGTCGGACTTACCGACAGCAAAGAATTCAGGTTTGAGTTTAAACTGGCGCCAACCGATGAACCGATCAAGGTCAATAACATCAATTATGCTTTTGGCAGCTACGAAATTACCGAAGAATCAAAAGCAGCCCTCGATACCGTTGTCCACATACTTACTGCCAATCCAACCATCACCATCGAGTTTATGGCGCATACCGATTATGTAGGCAGCGACAAATTCAACTCCGAACTTTCTCAAAAACGTGCTCAATCGGTAGTCGATTACCTGATTTCAAAAGGAATCAATCCGGCACGAATGGTTGCCAAAGGCTATGGCAAAACCTGGCCAAAGAAGGTTACCAAAGCAATTGCCAAACAATACGATTTCCTGAAACGTGGTGACGAGTTGAACGAAGAATTCATCCTGAAACTCACCCCCGAGCAACAGGAAATAGCAAAAATGCTTGACCGGCGAACGGAATTCAGGATCTTGAGCAACGATTTCCACGAGTAAACTTTAACTGCTTTTTAATTACAAATTCTAAAATATATTTTAGAATCCAGTTTGAATTTCCTATATTTATTCCGTTCGGAATTTCTATGGAATAGCATTCAAACTGTTTTAAAAAAACCTACCTATGAAAACGCCTAAAACGTCAAAAGAGCATCCTCTTTTATTGACTTTCATTTGCTTCTTGTCCTTTCTTTCTGTTAACCTTTCGGCTCAAACCATTACCTCAACCACATCGGGAGGTTCGTGGAATGCCGGCTCAACCTGGGTTGGAGGAATAGTCCCTTCTGCATCCTATGATGTAACCATTAACGGTCCGGTCAACATGAATGGTGACTTTACCTGTAACAACATTACTATCAATGCGTCCGGATCCATTAAAAATCAATATGGATGGAGTCCGACTTTTACGGTTAACGGTAAAATCACCAACAATGGTTCGGTCATCAAAAACCCGGACGGATATTCGTTTTACCTGAAGCTGTTAGGTAATTTGGAGAACAACGGTACCTGGGCGCCCGATCAGACCTATTTCGCCGGAAATTCGGATCAAATCATAAAAGCGGCTTCAGGCACCAGCTTTCAGGGTTATTTTCAAACAACCGACAATGTCGGCCAGATTGGTCTTGGAAGTGATGTCACTTTCCTCAACAACAAATGGGATTGGTCCAAGTCGCAACTCAACACCAACGGATACAAACTGAACACCCTGAATTACCAGTTAAACAACGGAATCATCAGTTCGAATGACAATCTGATTTTGAAAAACACCGGAATTGCTTCGATGACCTTCAGCGGAAATTATAAAATCAACGGAAAGTTACGCGTTCAGGGTGACAATATTTTAAATGGCACCGCAACCATTCAGGACACTTTGCTCAACGACTACGGGTATAGCCCAGCGTTGACAATCAATGGCAAAATCATTAATAATGGGGTTCTATATAGAAATCCGGCCGGCTATGATTTAACAGTGAATGTAATGACTGACCTTGAAAACAACGGAATCTGGGCGCCAGGAAGAACCAATTTCCTCGGGAATAATGACCAGCGAATGAAAGAATCTGCCGGGAAAAGTATTCAGGGATATGTGTTTACTTCCGACTCGATTGGAGGCATCATTCTCGACAGCAATGTTTTGCTGGCCGGAAATACCTGGGACATGAGCAATTGCAAAGTCACCACTAACGGGCATAACCTGATCACTCAGGATTACATTTTAAACAGCGGAAAAATCATTTCAAATGAAACGCTTGTTTTGAACAACACTGCAATCGCGTCGATGGTTTTCAGTGGAAACTATTCGGTCGACGGCAAAATTCGTGCTCGCGGCGATAATATTTTCAATGGTACAGTTACTGTTTTAGATACCTTGCTCAATGATTACGGCTATAGCCCAAACATAAATTTCAATGCCAAAGTAATTAACAAAGGCGCTATTATCGCTAATCCAAGAGGCTATTCCTTCTATCTCAGTATATTCAATAATATCGAGAACAACGGCGTTTGGGCGCCAAACCAGACCATTTTGAGCAGCAAATCAGACCAGACCATTAGCCAGTCCCCCGGGAAAAGCTTTCAGGGATATTTTTTAACCACCGATTCTCTGGGACAGATCCTTCTCGGAAGCGATGTAACTTTCGACAGCAATACCTGGGATTGGAACAAGTCGAAACTCAAAACCAACGGACATAATCTTACGACCCGGAACTACCAGCTTAACAACGGAACCATCATTTCGAACGATTACCTGTACCTGAAGAACACCGGAATTGCGACCATGATTTTCAATGGCAATTACAAAATTGACGGGAAAGTGCGTGTTCGTGGAGATAATGTCATGAATGGAATTGTGACGGTTATGGATACCTTGAACAACGATTATGGATACAGTCCGGAATTAAAAGTTAATGCTAAGATAATCAATAATGGAACCATCATCAGCAATCCGAAAGGTTATACATTCTACCTGAATATTCTGAACGATATCGAGAATAACGGGAAATGGGCGCCGCAACAAACCACGCTTTCCGGAAAAACCGACCAGATTCTCAAACAGGCAGACGCGAAAAGCTTTGAGGGTGTATTCGTGACAGCCGACACCCTGGGACAAATCGTGTTGGGAAGCGATGTGAGTTTCATCAATAACCGATGGGACTGGAACAAGTCGAAGCTAAAAACCAACGGCTTCAAATTCAACACCCTGAACTATCAGCTGAATAACGGAACCATTATTTCGAACGACAATCTGAACCTGAAGAATACAGGCATTGCTTCGATGATATTCAATGGAAATTACAAAATCGGAGGAAAAGTTCGTGTTCAGGGAGACAATATCATGAATGGAATGGTCACGGTTCTGGATACCCTGAACAACGATTATGGATACAGTCCGGTATTGACTGTCAATGCAAAGATTATCAACAACGGGACAATCTACGCCAATCCTGCAGGATATTCGTTTTACGTCAATGTGTTGAACGACGTTGAAAACAATGGCAAGTGGGCTCCAAATCAAACCACTTTTGCCGGAAACCTCAATCAGCATATCAAAGAAAAGGCGGGTAAAAGTTTCCAAGGGTATATGCTGACTACCGACAGCATTGGCGACATCATCCTTGACAGCAATTTCCTTCTCGACGGAAACACCTGGGATATGAATAAAAGTCAGATCCAGACCAACAAATTCAAGCTGATGACACGGAATTCCTTTCTGAGCAAAGGAAAAATACTTTCAAACGACACGCTGGTTTTGAAGAACAGCAGAATAGCGGAAATGACCTTTAATGGTGATTACAAATTAGCCGGCTTGATCGGAATTCAGGATGCAAATAGATTTTTTGGCACAGCAACCGTAGTTGATACTTTATACAATCAATATGGATACAGTCCGGCTCCGGTCTTTTATGGGAATCTGATTAACGACGGCGCAATTTCGAGTAATCCTGCAGGCTATAGTCTAACGTTGAGCACCTACGGAAATATCACAAATAACCGAAAAATCAGTGTTGCCAATGTTTACCTGATGGGGACCAACGACCGGACCATTTCCGGAAGAAATGCCATTGGAACAATAGGGAATTTTTATATCGACAACGCAATAAACCTGATCGGAGACAATGTTTTCCCAAATCTCAATTTTACCGGAAACGCTCCGGCTGCCTGCACCGTGAAAAATGGAGCAACACTTTTGCTTTCTTTCCTGCCCAATGCATCCAAGTTAAAAAACTTTGGACGGATATCTGTTTCACAGGAAGTAGATAATACAGCCAACAATACCTATAATTTTTACGGGGCATCTCTTTCCACGAAAGCGAAAACGGTAATTAACAAAATTATCGTTGACAACTATGGCCATCAGCAGCATCCAACTGCAACGGGAACAATCAACACCTGGTGGCGCATAAGAAATACTCCGGAAGTATTCAACGATTCGCTGAACTGGTTAAAATTAAGTTATACTGATGATGCCTTAAATGGCAATCTGGAAGACTCCATCAAGGTTTTCCATTCTCCAAATGCTGGTATGAGCTGGAAAAGAATAAAAAAAGGTTATACCATCGACAAAGCCAACAAATGGGTTACCATCACCAATGCTCCGTCGTACGGGCATTATCTGCTGTCTTCCTCGGCGCTTGGAATTACCAGTTTCCAGCCTTTAGTCGAAACAGCCGAACCAAAGTTTGGCGGCAACACCGGCCAGTTAACCATGTATCTGTTTGGCGCCGGATTTAAGTCAAACTCTACCGTCAAACTTTTACTGAAAGGACAAGCTGATATTCTGGCAGATACAACTTATGTGACAGATGGTCTGGGAGAAGCAATGCTGGCAAAATTTGATCTGAAGAACAAACCTCTGGGAATTTACGATGTGATTATCGAGACTCCCGGACAAAAAACATTGACGTTGCCGGCTCATTTCACGGTCATGACAGGCGAAAGAAGCAATCCATGGTCGAATCTTTCCGGACGCGACCGGTTCCTGATCAATCGCTGGCAAACCTTTAATATCAGTTACGGAAACTCGGCCAACACCGATGCACTTGGAACCATCCTTGTATATGTTGTCAACGATCTTCCGGGACTGGAAGTTGAATTTCCGGATATCAAAGTAGTCCTTCCAAAGCCAGTCGCTGATATGGGTCCGAATTTCACCCGTTTCAGAGATATTGGTTTGTATTACACCACCGAAACTCTTACCGGATACGAAGGTCAAAAGATGAGGGTATATCCATTCTACATACCATATATCCCCGCTGGTTCAGCAAATTCGATCCGGGTAAAAGTGAAACTGAACGGGACAGGTTCATTAAAAATGGATTCCTGGATTGTGGATCCGCTCTTCGAAAAAATAGATTATAACCTCAAATCGGCTCAACCGATGCCAACGGAAGTCAGGGCATGTATCACCGCAGCGGCGATGCACGCATGGTCCAACGGTGCCCTTGGCTTGGCTGAAGGGATCATTCCGGGAGTTGCCTGTTGGGGAGTAATTGATAAAACTGTTGATCCAATTGGTTACATCACTCCTGAAGATCTTAAACCGGAAGGTGAAACCTATGCTAACGGAAAGCAAACCTGGGGAAGCTGGTTGTGGAACGGAGCGTCAATCATGGCGTCGGCGGTACAATGTGGGGCCAGTTTTGTTCCTGGAGTCGGACAGGCTGTTGGACTTGGAATAGGCTTGGTAAATATGGCTGTTGATATGAAAGATGGATATGATGCCAAGGCAGGTTGCTGGCGAAAATTCAACAAGAAATCACAGGCGAAACTGAACAGCCGCGGGGTAACTTCGTTCGATCCCAATGAGAAAGTCGGGCCTCGTGGTTTCACCCCTGACAGGTACATTTCGAAGGACGGAAACCTAAACTATACCATATTCTTCGAAAATAAAAAAACAGCAGGCGCTTCGGCATTGGAGGTTTTCGTAAAAGACACGCTTGATTCCAAAAAGTTTGACTTCAAAACCTTCAGTTTTTCATCGATATCTTTTGGTGAAACAACGGCTAAAATTCAGGAATATGCCAAAGCGTTTAAAATTTTGGTTGACCTTTATCCGAAAAAGAACATCATTGTCCAGGTACATGGGGTGCTCGACACCATCAAAGGGATTGTTTCATGGGATTTCCATTCGCTCGACCGGATTTCTTTGGAACTCACCGAGGATCCTGATCTGGGATTTCTTCCACCCAATGTGAATGGGCCGGAAGGAGAAGGCAGCGTGAGTTACAGTTGTAAATTAAAGAATACGGTGGTTCATAACGATGTGATCAGCAATCGTGCTTCCATTGTATTCGATTTTAATGCACCAATCCTGACCAACACCTATACCAACCGGATTGACGACCGGCTTCCTGCCAGTTCGATCGATCCAATCTATCCGATTCAATACGACAGTATTTTCTATGTTGCCTGGTCGGGAAACGATTTGGGGAGCCAGATTTCCAAATACAATATTTTCGTTTCAACCAACGATAAGGAGTATGTTCTCTGGAAAACGGCACCGGCCCCGGGAGTGGCTGAATTCAAAGGAAAGGATGGAGATACCTACAAGTTTTACTCCATCGCTGCGGATAGTATCGGATTGACTGAAACACGTAAATTAAGTCCTGAAGCTACTACCACCATGGATGTAAAAGCCGGAATAGGAAAGATCAATGCTGACGGAAACATCATGCAGGTTTTCCCGAATCCAGCTGAGCGACAGTGCAACGTGATGTTCAATTTCCCGGTTTCATCCGAAGTCAGTATTTCGCTGGAGGATATTTCGGGCAAACGAATCATGACGATTGAAAAACAGAAATACCAGTCCGGACGGCAGACCGCCAGCATAAACCTGAGCGGGATTCCAAACGGCCTGTATTTTGTAAAACTCAACAATGGCAGTAAAGCATACTATCAAAAACTGATCATCAAGAATTGACAGCATTCTTAACGAAATAAAATTGATTAAAGAATTAGAAGCGCAGGATGTGAGTTCTGCGCTTTTTTGTTTTGGTTCAAAACTGTCAGCTTAATAAACAATCCAATAAATTCCATAAACAACTGTTCGACTCAGAGAATAAGAAATGAATATGGACGTTTTTAAGTAAACGAGTCAATCCCCCGCAAAGAATCAGCCATGAAAAACAAGCAAATCCAGAGTAGAAACAGCCAATTTCGAATCCTTATCCTCCTGATTACATTCGTATTCATGGGAACAAGCTGCTCCATTTTCCACCGGTATCCTCATGGAAATGGGCAACTGATCAGCACTCCTCCTCATGGTCGGCTGACCCCGGGAGAGGTGGATGATATGTCGGGCAGCAGGAACGAAAATCAGAATGCACCAGTGAAGGAAAAAAAACACAGTGGAGAATAGATTAAAAGTCCGGAGAAATCAACTCCGGACTTTTTGTTTTAAA
>JANXYV010000127.1 GCA_025355875.1 Prolixibacteraceae bacterium
CTGATGGTTTCAAGGCTAGCCTTGAAACCATCAGTTAAACTATTATTTTTGTCCTATTAAAATCTGTATCGCTTTTTTAGGACGACACATCAGTATACTACTTCAGAGAAGCCAAAGCTGCTTCATAGTTCGGTTCATCCACAATTTCAGGAACCTGCTGGGTATAAATAACCTCATGGTTTTCGTTGAGAACAACCACGCAGCGCGAACAAAGGTTGGCCAGTGGTCCGGTGCTGATCAGCAAATGATAATCTTTTGCGAACTGACCGTTTGCGAAATCAGAAACGGTGATTGCATTTGAGATGCCCTCAGTTCCGCAGAAACGGGCTTGTGCAAAAGGAAGATCACGCGAAATACAAAGAACGACGGTATTTTTCAGGTCAGCTGCTTCCTTGTTAAAATGACGAACAGAAGCGGCGCAGGTTCCGGTATCCAGACTTGGGAAGATATTCAATACCAGTCTCTGTCCGGCGAAATCATTTAGTGAAACTTTGGACAGATCATTTTTAATCAATTCGAAATCAGGAGCTTTTGTTCCTTTCGCAGGAAGTTCGCCAATGGTTTGAATCGCGTTTCCTTTCAATGTAATTTGTGCCATAATAAAATTGATTAGTGAAAATTGATTTTTTAATCCTGAAACAGCTTCATGCTTAAAAATGTTTTACCGGCTGACCAGTTAATTTTTCAAGAAGATTATTCGCCAGTCGACTGGCTCCAATGCGGAAAAGCTCTGGTCTCAGCCAATCTTTTCCCAAAATTTCCTGAACAATGGTCAGGTAGAGGATGGCATCATCCGGAGAAACAATTCCACCGGCTGGTTTGAAGCCAATCTTTTTTCCGGTTTCCTCAAAATGTTGTTTGATGGCCAGACACATCACAAACGCAGCTTCGGGGGAAGCAGCCTGTGGCAATTTACCTGTTGAGGTTTTAATAAAATCGGCACCTGCTTCAATAGCAAGGATGGAGGACTGCCAGATTTGATCAACATTCAGCACTCCGGATTCGAGAATCACTTTCAGATGGGTGTCGCCAATTGCATTTTTTATCGCCGAAATTTCTTTCGAACAGGTCTCAAGGTCGTTTTCCAGAAAAGCCCACAAAGGCAGTACGATGTCAATTTCGTTAACTCCCGCTTCAACAGCCATTTGGGCTTCCTCAACTTTCAGGTTCAGAAAGGTCATCGAGGATGGAAATCCTCCGGCAACCGCGGCAACCCTGACATTCGGTACTTTCATGGCGTTTTTGACAGTTGCGGCCATGTTCGGATAAACACAAATGGCGGCCACATTACTGAGTCCGGGAAAAGCCTCCGGAAATCGGTTTACCTTACCGGTAAAATCTGTCACCAAAGCGACGGTATCCGTGGAGTTCAGGGTGGTCAGGTCGATGCACGAAAATGCTTTTTCGTACAATTTTATGCTACTGTTTTTAGCAGCAATTACGCGAATATCCTCCAGTTCAGATTGAATATCTTCGTTGGATAAAGGACAGATTTCGATGGACATGGGTTCTTTGTATTACGTTTTTACATTGAATGAATGTTCCAGGTTCCAGGTTCCAAGTTTTGTCGTAACTTGGAATTTGGAACTTGGAACTTATTTTAGCTTTTCATTGTTTTGATGTCGGTCTTTGTCGCGACTGGTTTTTTTCTCCATGTTTTTCAGGAAGGCATCGTTTAGATCAACCCCGGTTTGATTGGCCAGACAAATCAGCACCCATAGCACATCAGCCATTTCGTCACCAAGATCTTTTCCTTCATCTGATTTTTTGAATGACTGGTCACCGTAAGTCCTGGCCATAATCCTGGCCAGTTCGCCAACTTCTTCAGTCAATATGGCCAGGTTGGTCAATTCGCTGAAATAGCGCACTCCTATGGTTTTGATCCACCGGTCTACCATTTGCTGGGCTTCGGGAAGAGTGACTGCGTTTTGGTTCATAGTTTAAAACAAGGTATCAATTAGTACTTAAAAACAGTCATTTATGGTCATTTGTTTCACGTCATTAATAGCCTTTTGCTTAGTTGCTTGATTGTCGATTTTTACTATTAATGACTATCAATGACAATCAATGACAATTGAAAGACTAAAAGTCTCTGGCTTTCGAATCCAGAATAATCGTTACCGGGCCATCGTTTACCAGCGTGACTTCCATGTGGGCGCCAAAAACTCCTGTTTCGATTGGTTTTCCGAGCGTTTTGGTGAATTCGGAAACC
This sequence comes from Prolixibacteraceae bacterium, assembly GCA_025355875.1. GTDB lineage: Bacteria > Bacteroidota > Bacteroidia > Bacteroidales > Prolixibacteraceae > Aquipluma. The sequence goes on from JANXYV010000127.1 coordinate 2,213, forward strand.
AGTTGTTCGTATAGTGCTATGGCAGTTTCGGGACGGGCAGCGCGAATGTACGATGGCCGGTTTCCTTTTTTAGTACTGGCATGCAAGGTAAACTGGCTCACCACGATCATTTCACCGTCGATATCCTGAATCGAAAGGTTCATCACACCTCTCGAATCGGTAAATATGCGCATCTGACAGGTCTTCTTTACCAGCCATTCGATGTCTTCCGAATTGTCGGCTTCCACAATTCCTGCCAGCACCAGCAATCCGTTCCCAATTTCAGAAACCATCGAGCCAGCGACTTTGATCGATGCCGAGCTCACCCGTTGAATAAGCAATCTCATCCGACTATTTTTTTTAGCAATATTATAAAAAACAATTGGTAGGTTTGAACTTTGAACCGTATATCTTGTTTAATAATCACAGAAAACAATTAAACAATTTGAACAATTTTCTCATAACCATGAAAAACCTGATATTAATGTTTTTCCTCATTTTTTCCGCCAATGCTGTTTTGTGGGCCCAACAAGCTGAGATAAAAGGAAAAGTGATTGATGGAGTGAACAACGAAGTACTGCCTTTTGTAAATGTAATTGTCAGTGGAACAACCATTGGTACTACCACGGACGGAGATGGGAATTTCCTGATCAAAGGGCTTTCCCCCGGATTTGTGCGGCTTCAGGCATCATTCGTGGGCTATAAAACGGTATTATCACCACAGGTTGAAGTAAACAATGCGAAAGTTGCTTTTGTAGAAATCAAAATGGAAAGTCAGCAGACAGAGATTAAAGAAGTAACCGTAACAGCATCACCTTACCGAAAAACGGAAGAAAGTCCGGTATCGTTGAAAACCATTGGCATTGCAGAAATTGAAAAAAGTCCGGGTGCCAACCGCGATATTTCAAAAGTGATTCAATCGTTTGCCGGGGTACTTTCTACGCCCTCTTTTCGGAGCGATATCATTATCCGTGGCGGTGGCCCGTCTGAAAGCCGGTTCTATCTGGATGGCGTTGAAGTTCCGAACATCAACCACTTTGCTACTCAGGGAGCTTCGGGCGGACCGGTAGGTATTTTAAATGCCGACTTTCTGCGCGATGTGAATTATTATTCCGGAGCATTTCCGTCCGACCGTGGAAATGCCCTGAGTGGTGTTTTCGAGTTTTCTCAGGTTGATGGAAATGCTGAAAAACTCAGGTTTCGCGGAACTTTGGGAGCTTCAGAAATTTCGGCTACTGTCGATGGTCCGATGGGAAAAAAAACCTCCTACATCGTTTCAGTTCGGCGGTCGTACCTGAAATTTTTGTTTGGCATTCTAAAACTGCCCTTTCTGCCTACATTTAACGATACGCAATTCAAAATCAGAACCAGGCTGGATGCCAAGAATGAACTCACTTTTATCGGCCTTGGCGCCATAGATGTGTCTGATCTGAATACCGGCATTGCGAATCCGGATGATCAGCAGAAATATATTTTGAGTCAGATTCCGGTATATAAACAGTGGAGCTACACTTTGGGCGGAGTTTATAAGCATTTCAGGGAGCATAGTTATCAAACTCTTGTGGTAAGCCGGAGCCACCTGAATAACAACATTGTGAAGTACCTGGAAAACGACATGAGTTCACCGGCCAATAAAATTCTTGATTATACTTCCCAGGAAATTGAAAATAAAATCCGGTTGGAAGATAACCTCAGGTTAAACGGTTTTAAACTGAATGTGGGTACCAATATCGATTTTGCCAAATATCTGAACACAACCATGCAAAGGCGCTATTATCAGGATCAAATTCAGAATGTAAATTACAATGCGGAACTAAATTTAATGAAATATGGTCTTTTTGGCCAGCTTAGCCATGAATTTCTGGCTGATCGTTTAACACTTTCTGCAGGATTCCGGATGGATGCCAACAATTATTCATCCTCAATGAGTAATCCCCTGAAACAGTTTTCTCCGCGATTTTCAGCAGCATACCGTCTGACTGAAAAGTGGAGTGTGAATATGAATACCGGCCGTTATTACCAGTTGCCATCGTACACTTCGCTGGGGTACAAGCAGAATGATGTGTTTGTGAATATGACGAATAATCTGAAATACATTTCGGCGGATCATTACATTGTTGGTGTCGAATATAAGCCGGTAAACAACATTCAATTTTCGACTGAAGGGTTTCTTAAGAATTATCGTTATTATCCTTTCTCTGTACTCGACCAGATTTCTCTGGCCAATAAGGGAACCGATTTTGGTACAGTTGGCGACGAAGAAGTGACTTCCACTTCCGCCGGAAGAGCTTATGGTGCTGAATTTCAGGCACGGATCAGTTCAACGAAAGGGTATACCATGAATTTATCTTACACTCTGGTTAGAAGCGAATTTCAGGGAGCAGGGAACGTCTATCTGGTGTCGTCGTGGGACAGTAAAAGCATTTTAAGCGTCACCGGAAGCGCTGCCTTGAAACATGCATGGCAGATTGGCGGACGGTTTCGTTTTGTTGGCGGATTGCCATACACTCCTTACGACATGAATAAATCCTCATTGATTGAAGCCTGGAATTTAAAAGGAGGACCATATCTGGATTACACAAAGATCAATTCGCTGCGGTTTAGTTCTTTCAATCAGCTCGATGTGCGCGTGGATAAAGCCTATTACCTGAAGAAGATGACCCTGAAGTTTTACCTCGATATTCAGAACCTTTTCAATTATCAGTCACAATCCCAAGACATTATTGTGCGGGAAAAAGACGCCAATGGAAATTTTCTGACTACCGATAACGGCACCCGTTATGTACTGAAAAGCATCAAAAACACCTCCGGAACGATTTTGCCAACCATTGGAATACAGATTGAGTTGTAGGAAATTTGTTCTGTATTTTGTATATATAGTATATAGTGTATATATTTGATCAAAATATTTGATCATGAGTTTAGTGACAGTTAAAAGAAAGCTAATTGACATTCCGGAAGAAACATTCCGGAAATTGTCAATCATGGCTGCAGCCGAAGGAAATAGTTTAAAGGCATTTATCGAAAACCTTTTAATTACAGAAGCCAGTTTTGTAAATGATGAGGAAATTTATCGTGAGTTGCTGCTTGCTGAGCCAGATGGGAAAGTGATTGCTAACGGCGAAGAGCAGGCTGCGTTTGAAAAATGGCTTAAAGAATGAATATTCAATACTCCAAGGCATTCATAAAGTCGGCTTCAAAACTGACCGGGAAATATAAAGCTGCACTGCTCAAAAAGATTGAGGAAGTTAAAAATGCCCCGAGTGTTGAAAAATTAAGTGAATGCAAAAAATTAGAAGGCTTTGAAAATACTTACAGAATCAGGATAGGATCTTATCGGGCTTTTTTCATTTTGGTGATTTTGAACAATACCGTTTGTTTTGAATATCTCGTGAGTCGTGGAGAAGCTTATAACAAGGAGTATTTGAAATCGCTTGCAAAGAAAGAAAAAAGTTAAATCATCCTTTTCAATTATCCTGCGTTTCAGTATGATCACTTTCTGTATCAATCAATCCAATTTCGATCCGTATTTTAATCTGGCGGCTGAAGAGTATTTCCTGAAGAACTTTCAGGAAGATTTCTTTATGATTTGGCGCAGCCGGCCATCGGTGGTGGTTGGGAAGCACCAGAATGCCCTGGCAGAAATCAATCATGAATTTGTTCGTGCAAATCAGATTCCGGTTGCCCGGCGGCTGTCGGGTGGAGGTACCGTTTTTCACGATCCGGGTAACGTCAATTTTACTTTTATCCGGAATGTCGAAAAAATTTCGGAAGTCAACTTTAAGATTTTTACAATCCCGGTAATACAGGCTTTGAAAAAGCTGGGCGTTGATGCCTACACAACAGGCCGAAACGACTTGCTGATTGACGGGAAAAAAATCTCCGGAAATGCCGAGCATGTTCATCGAAGCCGCGTTCTACACCACGGAACGTTGTTATTCGACAGCCATCTGGATGCGTTGAAAGATGCTCTGAAAGTGGATTTGTCGAAGTTCGAAGACAAAGCTGTGCAAAGTACCCGTAGCGAAGTAATCAACATTTCAGACTACCTGTCCAACCCGATTTCGGTTGAGGAATTCACTGATTTCCTTTTTGTGGAAATCAGCAAAAACTATCCTGAATGTCAGGTGTACGAATTGACCGCCAAAGATGAAGCAGCCATTAAAAATCTATCCGTCGAGAAATACCAAACCTGGGACTGGATTTTTGGCTATTCGCCCCGCTATCGGTTTGCGAATAAACTGGAAACTCCCAAAGGTGAAATCCGGATCAGTTTGCTGGTGGAAAAGGGTCTGATTACTGAGGCTGTATTTTCAGGCGCGATTTCGGGTGAAATATCAAATAATATTTCTGAGGCATTGCAAGGTTGCAGGCACGATTATGAGTTGGTAAAAGCTGCTCTTTTTAGTTTAAATGAATTGTTTTTAGAAAGCGGATCAGCGGAAGAGTTGGCAAGGGGAATGTTTTGACTAAATGAAAACACAAGCTTAAAATTTCCTAAATTTGACGAATGATCGAAGATAAGAAAATATTACAACCGCTTGTTGAGGTTTTTGGCTTTCCTATTGAAAACGAAACTGATAGAGCAAAACGTTATCGGGTAAACAAGCTGTGTCCGTTTAATAATATTGTTTCAAATTGCACAAAAAATAGTATTGAATTTCCTTTAGGCGTTTGCAGTTTAAACCATAAAGACAAACAAGTTATCATTTGTCCAATTAGGTTTAGAGAGGATTGGACAATAATTAGTGATGCTGCAAATTTCATATTTGAAGACAAATCCGCTTGGACACATGTTGGGGAAGTAAGATTAAATGATAAATTCGGTAAATCCGCTGGAAATATTGACTATGTTTTGGTTTCATATGATGGTAAGGGGAGAGTTCTTGATTTTGGTTCCCTTGAAGTTCAGGCAGTTTACATTTCAGGAAATCTAACTGGACCATTTACTGCATATCTGGAATACCCATCACCATTATTTAGCTGGACAAAAGCACTTAAATATCCGAAACCTGATTATCTTTCGTCTTCCCGAAAAAGACTTATTCCACAAATTATAGCAAAGGGTTCAATCTTAAAGCAATGGAACAAGAAGCAGGTTGTTGCTTTACAGACAAGCTTTTATAATACATTGCCTCCTCTTCCGGAAGTTAATAAATCAGAGTCAGATTTTGCATTTTTCATTTATGACCTTATTCCTCAAAGGGAAAGCCAGACCTTATCCCTTAAATTGCAAAGAGTTGTTTACACTACATTTGCTAGCGCATTAGAACAAATTGCAAAATTTGAAGCCGGTTCCATCGTTGAATTTACAGAGCTTTTGCAAAAAAAATTAGATTCAAAAAGGACTGAAAATTCTGATATTAACCTTGAAAATATAGTTGTAGAATGAATACTCAAATGACTATTTTTGATCTGGACGTAGAAAGAATCAGTCCCGCTTTAGTAAATGTTGCATCAGTTCCGCAACGAAGTCCCTTCCGTTATCCTGGTGGTAAAACCTGGCTTATTCCGACTGTTCGACAATGGCTTAAACAAGAAGGTCAAGAAGTAAGTTTTTTAGTTGAACCTTTTGCCGGTGGTGGTATTGTAAGCTTAACTGCTGCATTTGAAAAATTAGCCGAGCATATCACAATGGTTGAAATGGATGAAGAAGTTGCTGCCGTTTGGGAAGTAATTTTAAATGGTAAAAATAAGTGGTTGGCTGACAAGATATTTTCTTTTGATCTTACACTTGATAATATAAAATCTGAATTAGATAACCCCGATAAGCAGATTCATGATAAAGCTTTCTGTACCATTTTGAAAAACCGTATTTTTCATGGAGGAATTCTTGCCAAAGGTTCTGGCATGATTAAAAATGGTGAAAATGGAAAAGGAATCGCCTCTCGATGGTATCCTAAGACTTTGCATGACAGGATTTTGGCAATAAGCTTTGTAAAAGGTAAGATTGACTTTATAGCTGGTAACGCATTTGAAATTATGGAACGAAATTTAACCAATCCAAAGGCGTATTTCTTTATTGATCCTCCATATACTGTTGCCGGAAAACGTCTATATACCCATTTTAACATTGATCACGAGCAATTATTTTCATTAGCATCACGACTAAAAGGAAAGTTTATGTTGACTTATGACGATACTAACGAAATACGTCAACTTGCTGATAAATACCAACTCCAGTATAAAACAATCCCAATGAAGACTACTCATCATACAAAGAAGAACGAAATCATTATTTCTGATAATTTTGCCTGGTGGGTAGAAAGCTAAAAGTCCTTTTAATCCACATCAATCACGCCCTTCGAAACCACAATTTTAATCAGTGTTGCCGTGTTTTTGGCGCTGAATTTCAGGAGCAGGTTTTTGCGGTGGCTATCGACTGTGAAGATGCTGATGAAAAGCTTGTCGGCAATTTCCTGGTTGGTCAGGCCATCGGCAATCAGTTTCAGGATTTCGCTTTCGCGTTTGGTAATCATGGGCAAGTCGTTGTTATCGTTCGAATGTCCATTCATCAGTTCTTTTACCCCTTTGCCCAGGTATTGTTTTCCGCTTAAAACCTGCCTGATTCCACCGATGATGTCGTCAATGTCTGAAGTTTTCAGGATAAATCCGTCAGCACCCTGATCGAGCATTTTTTCAACCACATGGCGCTGTGCGATGGTGGTGAGGGCCAGAATTCGTATTCCAGGAAACCTTGATTTGGCGATTTTGCAGAATTCAATCCCGCTCATATCGGGCAGGTTGATGTCGAGAAGGATTAAATCGAAGGAATTTCCGTTGAGAAAAGCAAGCCCTTTGGCGGCATTCGGCGCATGTAAACACTGAATATTCAGGTCGGAACCGGTGAGGAGTTGGGCCAGGCTTTCGCTTACGATCGGATGGTCTTCCACAATCAATACAAGTTGAGGCATGGACGATTGGTTTTGGAAACTGTGATCGCCCTAAGATATTAAAAATTCGATTAAACTTTCAGTTCCTTTCTCCTGTTGGCTGATTATTTCGAATTTTCCACCAAATGCGGTTACCCGGTCGTGAATATTTTTCAGACCTGCCCCGGTTTTTGAAGGATCAAGCTTTTCAGGATCGAACCCAATTCCATTGTCGATCACCTGAACACAAATCCGGTCTTTTTCCGTAAACAGTTGAATGTCAATTTGACTCGCATTAGCGTGCTTCAGGGCATTTGTGATCAATTCCTGCGTGATACGATAAAGGCTAATTTCTATTTCCTTTTCATAACGCAGGTCTTCACCAAATGTATTCAGCCTGATCACAGGTAATTCTTCCGGAGCAATCTGCTTAATGAAATCATTCAAGGCAGTTCGCAAACCATAGTGCATCAGGGTTTCGGGCATCAGGTTGTGAGCCACGCGCCGCATTTCGGTGATCGAGGTATCGAGCAAATCGAGCGCATGATTGAAATGGGCCAGATTTTCGCTGGTAAGGATTGCATTTTCTTTCATGGAAGATAATTTTAATTTGACACCGGTAAGCATTCCGCCCAAACCATCGTGCAAATCGCCAGCCAGTCGCGAGCGCTCGGCTTCTTCACCCAGTAAAACCGATTTTGCAGCCGTAAGCTGGCGATCTTTTTCGAGTTCGAGCAGTTGTTTTTCTTTAATTTCGAGCTTTTGATCGGCAATAATTTTTTTGTGCCGGATATTCCTGAACTGCATCCAGCCAAGCACCAAAACCAGCAATAGGGAAGCAAACAGGATATATATTACCAGGGTTCGTTGTCTTTGGATCAAAGTAAGCCTTTCGATTTCTCCCTGCTTTTTCTCGGTCTGATATTTGGTTTCCAGTTCAAAAATCTGTTTCGACTTTTCGTTGTTGTACACCGAATCGCGCAAGGTCATGTACTTTTTGTAATACTTCAGCGAATTTTTGTAATCAAGCTGGTATTCGAAGGTTCTGGCAATGTCTTCATACAAAAACTGGATGCCGTCATTCAGGTTTTCGCGCTTACTGATATCTTTACACTCGTTCAAACAGTCCAGAGCCTCTTTGTATTTTTGCTGGCGGTTATATATGAGCCCCTGGGCACGAAGGACACTAACGAGCCGGTTCATATTCCCGGTTTTCCGATAATGGGCGATTGCTTTCTGTGTGAAAAAGATTGCCAGGTCAAGTTTTCCCATTCTTCTGTAGATATTCCCAATGTTCGACCACGCATCTACAATTCCCTCCTGAATTTGTTTTTTTTCGAGCAAAGTAAGTGATTGCTGATAGTAGTTCAGGGCTGTATCGTAATCTGATTCGGTTTGTTGGGGAGTTCTTTTTTCGCAATACTCGTGTGAGTTGTATAACAGCCCGAGGTGACTATACGACTTTGCAATACCAACTGTATCTTTCCTGGATTTATAGATCAACAGGGCCCTCTGGAAATATTCCAGAGATTTTGGAAAGATCTCCTGATAAAAATATACGATTCCAAGGAAATCGTTCAAATCAGCAATACGAATTTGATCTTCATGCTTTTCTTCAAGTTTCAGCGCCAGAATAAACCAATGGATGGCGTCGGAAAAATTCTCCTTAGTCATGCAATATTCACCCAAAACTTGCAGAGCCTGCGAAAGAGGAGAAACCCATCCGGACTTTTCAGCAATCAAAATCGTTTGAAATGCGAAATATTCCGTAGAATCATTTCTGTTTTGAAGGTATTTTCGAGCTTTTTCAAGAAGTTCATGAGTTTTAATTGTGTCAGCCCTTTGAAGCGGTATTTGATTCAAGTCTCTTTGAGAAAAGTTCCCGACTAATGCATTAATCTCTTCATCTGTCTGGGAAAACCCCTGAAATATTCCCGAACAGACCAGGATAACTGCTATCAGACATCTTTTAATATTGAGGGATTTTGACATGATGGGGATTTTATTCATAATCAAATCTAAATGTTAAAACAAAAATGAGAATCACTTAAAAAGGGGATTTTTTGTTCAGAATGATAAATCACCTTTTTAGGGGATGTATAGCCTATATCAGCAAGCTAAATTTACTTGAAAATTTATTCCGGAAGGCATACAACGAAAGTTAAAGTTCCTTAACTTTAATAGGAAGAATGAAAAAGGTTTGAAGGAGAGGAGTTTTGAGGCTAAAAAGATACGATTTTGACCGGAATTTATTGTTTGAATCTATAAAACCAAAAATTCAATAGTATGAAAACACTTCAGATTTTATTCGTGATTATTTTTTGTTTTGGATTTATGCATGTTGAGGCACAAATCAACATTGGTGACAAACTCAAAAGACAGACCAACAACCGGGCCAATCAGCGCACAGATCAAGGCATCAACAAAAGTTTGGATGAAGTCGAAAATGGTGTAAAAGGTCTGTTTAAGAAGAAAAAGCCTGAAGCTGATAAGTCAAAAGAGCAGGCCAAGACAGATTCAACCAAAGTCAAAAATCAGTCGGGCACTAAGGACGGAAAACCGGCTGCCGACGCTGCACCATCGCTGGCCGCCTATTCCAAGTACGATTTTGTTCCAGGCGAAAAGGTTGTTTTTTATGAAGATTTTAGCCAGGATGCTATCGGTGATTTTCCGGCATTATGGAATACCAATGGTTCAGCCGAAGTTGTAACAACCAATCTATTTCCGGGGCAATGGATGAAATTTGCCTGCAGAGAATGCATTTGGACGGATGCGTTATTGAAATTACCGGAAAATTATACCATTGAATTTGATGTAATACCCACAAGCGGTCCCCAAAGTAACGGTGGAATGGCAGGTTGGAGTATGCTGTTGATGCAGGCCAGAAATGTAAAAGCATGGGACAGTGGTTCAACTCCCGGACAGGGCGGATACTGGTTTTCAGTTGAATATTTTGGAAGACCGAGTTATGGTACCTGGCTGTACGGTGCCGAATGTGAACAACTCAAGACAGGTGGTAACAAAGAAGGAGATGAGTTTAAAGAAAAAAAGGACCAGAAATATCATATCGCTATTTGGGTTCAGAAAACAAGAGTTCGACTGTATCAGAATCAGGACAAGCTTTTCGATAGCCCAAAAGCATTTCCCACAGGTTGTGTGAAACCCGACAGGATCAGGTTTGAGGATGGCGCTGCTATGGTCAGTAACATCCGTATTGCTGTCGGCGCTCCCGATACCCGCAATAAGCTGATGACCGAAGGAAAACTGGTTACCTACGGAATTTATTTCGATGTAAATAAAGACGTAGTTAAACCTGAATCTTACGGCACCTTGAAAGATATTGCTACAGTACTCAACGAAGTTCCGGATGTTAAAGTGAAGATTGTTGGACATACCGATTCGGATGGTGCTGATGCAGCTAACCTCGACCTTTCGAAGCGCCGTGCGGCCTCAGTTAAAGCTGAACTGGCAAAATCGTTTGGTGTGAATGGAGACCGGCTAATTACCGATGGAATGGGCGAAAGCCAGCCTGTAGCTCCGAATGATACTCCTGCAAATAAGGCATTAAACAGGAGGGTAGAGTTTATTAAAATGTAAATTTCTTTATAAACAACCCGTACTAATATTCCAATTCGGGCAAAATGAAAACAAACAATCTCCTTTCTTTCACTTGTAGGTTGATACCATTAAAACGAATGATTTGTTCGGATAATTTTTGTAACAGGTAGGCCGAAGTAAAGGCTTCAAGACACATTTTTTAACCATTTTTATTTTAATACAGATGAAAAAATCAATCTTTCTTATTCTTGCGTTGCTTCCCTTTACCATGGTCTTTAGCCAGGGTAATGGCAAAGCTGGAGGGTTCCTCTCTGGTGCTCCTGATGTAGCAAATCCCTGCTCAATGAGCAATGAGCAGGCGGCCGATTATCGCAACAGAATAGCGGATGCTGCACAATTATTGCGCGATGAAATTGATAAAATGGATGCCGAAGCTGATGAAATTGCTGAAAGAGGAGATGCTAACGTAGGCATAGCGAAGCAACAGGGATTAAAGGATGGAGATGCCGAAAAAATGCGGAATGATAAGGATTTGAGCGATGCCGAAAGGGATGTCCTTGCCGATAAAGCGCTCAGGGAAAAGATGAAAATGTCCATGGATGATCTCAATAAAGTGGTTTCCATGAGTGATAAGGGACAGGAAAAATGGGCAACCGCTTCCGAAGATGAGGCAATGGCAAATGCTCAGTTTGATCCCAATAAAAACCAGGATAAGCAGTTGAAGCGCAAATCATCGTACGAACTTGCCGATGAAGAGAAAAAGTTAGCGGAAATGCTCAAAGCCAGTGGAAAGAAGTATGGTGATATGTTGATTGAACTGGATAAAGATGCAGCCAAAGCGAAGGAAGAGCTTAAACCAAAACTCGATAAACTGTATGAAGATGATCCTGGTGGAGGAGGAGCAGTAGGTGAAGATCCTGATGTTGAAAGTAATGCTGCAAAACATAAGGCGATCATCTCGAAAATAGATGCCTTAAATGAAAGTTATTGTAATCAGTTCACAAATCGCTATACGGACATACTACGCGAGTATAAGGAACATCTTTTTTTGACTTTACCCGATTATTACCGGCTCGAAGAGATTTCTAACCAACGTGCCAAAGAACTTTCGGGAATAAATTATAATATTTCACCTACAGGTCTTCTTCCAATGAAAGAGGTTGATGAGTATATGGGCAAGTTAAGCGAAGTGTGCAAATATCGGGCTGATAAATTGTCTGCTGAGGAACAGTAAAAACCGGATCATTATGAAATATATCATTCTATTCATGCTGCTCTTGTTTGCCCTGGCTGCATCGACTCAGGTCGTCACCAAATCGGCTGACCAGATAAGGGATGAAATTGCCCGGATTAAGAACAAAACAAACTGGGAGAGTGATGCGGAAGCAGATACAGCGAACGCAAAAATCAAGCGGCTTGCAAAAGAGCTGATTATACTTGGCGATCAACAGCGTGCTCAAAAAAACGGAAAGATGAATGACTCGGCCAATAATGAAGAAATAAAAAAAGGAGTTGAATACAGAATGCAGCTCTGGGATAAGATGCAGGAGAGTGCAGCCAAAGGCGAAAGCAGCGATATAGATTTTGCTGAACCCGTTAAAAATGAGATTGTAGAGGAATATAAAGACGATCAATCGCCCAAAATCAAAAATGGGAAGTACCTGGAAGTGATGACCGTGCTTTGTATTGATATGTCGCTTCCAACGGTTCAACGCACTATTGACCAGATGAGTAGTTTCAAAGGAATTCAGACCCTGGTTATTCTGGGGGGGAAGAACGCTTCCAGAGTTGACCTTGCCGATTTGCTCGACAGGGCAGCACTGTATCCTTTAAAAGAGTTGTTCATCCTTAACTTCCAGCAATTTGTCAGTACCATACCTCCGCAGGTTGCCAATTTTAAAAACCTCACAACGTTATCGCTGGTTAAAAATAACATTAAGACAATGCCAGCCTGCATTTCATCGCTTACCACGCTAAAAGAGCTTTATCTGGATGCAAATCCGTTGACGGGCATACTCCCCACAATTCAATCACTAAGGTCACTGGAGATTTTAGGAGTTGTCAAAACCAATATTCCTGCCACCGAACTGGTGAGTATAAAAAACGAATTACCCAATTGCCAAATTATTGCCAAATGAAAACACGTTTCTTATTGATTGTTTTGTTTTCAACATTCTTTATGGGTGAAATGCACTCTGAGCCAAGACCCAGATTTTTTGGAGTTACCAAAGCCCTGGGTGACGATGACGGGAAAGTCGCCGAAGCCTATATTACCCCTTTTGTAACTCTGGTTGACGATGAATTAAAAAATAGTTTCCCCTGTGCAGAAATTCGCTTTGATTCAGATATACATGAGTTAATAGCCCATGAATACCGGAAAGCATTACTGGGGACAGAAGATAACGCTAATCTGAAAAAAATTGCAGAATCAGCCGAATGTGATTATCTGATCAGTTTAACTGTTTCAGTTTACAACAACCAGGCAACAATCAGGGCTGTATGCATCGATAAAAAAAAGGCAAAAACAATGGCTATGGCTTTAGAATCTGGGGCAAACGGAGATGCTGGCTTAGATGCGATGGAAAGGGTTGCCAAAAAGCTGGTCAAACAAATTGAGCAGTATGAAATCTGCCGGTTTAAAGGAAAAGTTCAGTTAAAGGTGGTTACCCATTTAAAAAAGGATGAAAAGGAAGGATATAATGTCTATTGCAATGAAAAGGATGAAATATTTAAGAAAACCACCTCTGTTAACAACTACGCGGAACAAAACTGGGATTTGGAAAAAGTTGGACTTGATGCTGCTTCCGGAACCGTTACCTATAGTATTAATGAAGAAACAGTTATTGATGAGGAAAATGGATGCTATCGCTGTCCGTCAGGACGCGAAGGAGGAAGAACCTACCATAACAAAACTATTGCAACTGGTAAAATTGAAGGTTTGTCGAAGCAAGTTGTTGTTGAAGGAATTGCCATGCCACCTGTAGTTGATACCCGTATAAGCCTTTCCTTTATGGATGATGATACTTACTATATCAGGATTAAGGCAGCTTCGGAGTCAGGTATTAAGGTTATAACATCGGAAGAAAAAGCGGAAGGAACCTGCGACAATATTAACAAGCCCGGCATCCCATCCAAAGCTGGAATTAATACAGCTATTAATGACCCCTTTGGTCCGTTTCCGGGTAAAGCAAGCGATAAAACATTAAATATGACAAAGGAATGGAAAGTAATTGACCCGGTAACAAAAGAGGAAAAAATCACCACTTTAACTATTAATTTATCTCACGATTAGTCTGTAATATCTCGTATACTAAGCCTTAATATTAAAAATGTAGAAACCAGAAACTACTTGAAAAACGGGCCTGCCCTGTTCAGGCATCATTAACAGGGGCGTTTCCGAAAAGCCTTATGAGTAGGACAATTCTTAAAACCTTAAAAAATGAAAAAA
>JANXYV010000132.1 GCA_025355875.1 Prolixibacteraceae bacterium
TCGACCGGCCAATGGTCATGGAAACCCATGGATATCAGCTGTCCAAAGGCAGAAATGAAGTTGAAAAGATACTGGATGCCAACGATTTGGGAGTCGAATACCGGTATTTCGGAAAATCAGTTCCGGATTCGATGAAATATGAATTCCTGACCATTGAACAGGCAGCCGCCGATTTGCACGCCATCAACCAGCTCTTCAAACAGGTTTATAAGGGCAAATGGGTCAGTACCGGTATCAGCAAAGGCGGGCAGACTACGCTTTACTACAAATATTTTTATCCTCAAGATGTGGATGTTGCTATTCCGTATGTAGCGCCGATCGACAATGCGCTGGTTGATACCCGAATTTATACGTTTCTCGACACCATCGGTAAACCGGAATGCCGGCAAAAGATATTCGAATTCCAGAAGTTTTTACTGATAAACGAAGAAAAGGCGGTTGATAAACTTCAATGGTATGCCAAAGGGGCCAAATTGAAATTCAATTATACAGGCAGTCTGTCCAGGTCATTTGAATACGCCGTGCTTGAATATCCGTTTTCGTTTTGGCAGTGGGGCCGCTCGTGCGACAGTATTCCGACCAACAAATCACTCGATTCGTACCTATGCGAATTGTTGAAAACTTCGAGCGTTTCGGCCTTTGCCGATGCCGACATGGTAAACTATGCCTCGCACTATTATCAGGCTCAGGAAACCGGCTATTATAGCTACAAAATTGAACCACTCAGGAAATACATCAAACAGTTCAGCTCCGATCCATCGGCTATGTTCCCACCGAAAGTGGCCAAAGCGAACGCCTATTCTGCAGAATTATACCGGAAGTTTCAGGAATGGCTTGACACCAAGGGCAACAATATCCTGTATATTTATGGAGGCGTCGACACCTGGTCGGCAGCACGGGTGCTGGTTACCGATAAAGTGAATTCCAGGTCATTCCTGATTCCCGGGGCAAGCCATCGAACTGCCCGGATCAAAAATCTGCCAGAAGGAATGAAAAACGAGTTTGTCGGAAAAATCAAGGAATGGACAGGTCTGGACTGCAAAGTAGACGTTTTGCAAGTCAAATGATTCAGGTTGAGAATCGCAAACTAAAAACTGAATCTCCATAATTCACAGAAACGTGAATCTGTTGCCTTTTCAGAACTGGTGATAAATGCTTTCTTCCAGGTACGGATGGTTTCTGGGCACCAGACTAGCCTTGGTAAGTGTGTTGGTTACAACGAGGGTGAAAAGACCTAAAAATCCAAGGTATGTTCCTATTTCGATGATGCCGAACTTAACCTCGTGAACCACATCCGGCCAAATGTAATAGTACAGTTCGGTATATTGCCCAATCATTAAAACGACAATAACCGGCAGAATAAACACTTTGCTTCTTGAAGTCATTCGAGGCATCAGGAAAAGGAAAGGAATAAACCAGTTGAGGATAATGTTGGCAAAAAACAAGACCCCAAAAGCGCCACCTGAACGATTTACAAAATAGGCGGTTTCTTCAGGAAGATTTCCGTACCAAATGATCATGAATTCGGCAAAATTGAAGTAGCCCCAAACAATCGAAAGCATAAAAATATATCTTGAATAATCGTGCAGATGACTTCGGTTCAGCATGGGCAAATGACCTATTTTATTCAGGATAATGACGATGAGTGTGATGACGGTTGCGGCATGTAAAAAGGCCGCGATAAAACTTTTTGCGGCAAAAATTCCGCTGTACCAATGTGGTTCGAGCGACATGATCATGTCGATGGCAAACAGGGTGAAGCTGATGGCAATGATGAAAATGAATATTTTCGAGTATTTTTCAGATTTGTAGAAATGCTCCATTCCGCCTACTTCATCTTCTTTTAGTGAGATTTTCCGGAGTAAACGAACCATCACGATCCATAGCCCAAAGAACAGAATTACCCTCAGGAAGAAAAAAGGAATATTCAGGTAAGGTGATTTGTGAGCGATTAACTCATCTGTTTTAGTGATACCTGCTTCCGACCAATGAAAAATGGTGTGCATTCCGAAATACATCAACAGGAAGAAAACTGCGGCGACCGGAAGGTAGGATGCCATGGCTTCAGGAATTCGCTTAAAGGCTGACGACCAGCCTGCCTGGGCTATGTATTGAATCGCGCCGAAGAATGCAGCGCCGATGGCCAGCGAAACAAAGTAATAGTTGTTCAGTAAATAATTGGCCCAGGCTCGCTGCGGATCCAAAACAAATCCGGCTGCCATCGAAATGACTCCGATGCCGATCATTCCGAACAACAGGTTCTTAAATTTTTGAGGAACAATCAGTTTATCATTCATTGTATCCATATCTTTTGATGTCATCATTTACTTGTTTTTCGTGTCCGTCAACTAAAGCAGACGGCAAAGGATAATCACATAGTTCACTATTCGCTCATTTTACTGCTTGTGCAAAACATTCTTGACATACATCGCCACCTTCCAGCGGTCATCAGGACGAACCTGGTTTCCATGCGGCGGCATCACTCCAAATCCAACGGTAATCACATGGTAAATTTCGCCAATCGGATTCTTCCTGACTTTGTCCGACAATAAATTCCCCGGAGGATACGGATATTTCTTGCTTGTAAACAGAAATCCCTTTCCATCACCCTTTTCACCATGGCAATTCATGCAATATATTCCATACACTTCTTTCCCTCTTTCCAGGTTTTTCGCATTGGCTTCCAGCGGATTAATCAATTCTTTGCCAGCTTTGACGCGGTCGTCATCCGTTTTATCATACAAATACGGCTGGTAACCGCGGGGAATAGTTCCTTCAACCGGATTTCGCATCGTTTTTCCGTCGGCAAAATTCGGATTTGGAGAGTAGGTTTCGTAGGCTGGTGAGTGCGCCATATCGTCGAAATATTCCCATCCTTTGGTTTTCCGGTCGCGGTCGCACGATCCCAAAAACAGGATCAGGGCTACCCAGGCTATATTTTTACTGATTCTTTCCAGATTCATTCGGTAAACTTTTAATTCAATTTGTGTTCGCATCCTTTTCATACACTTCAGTTGCTCCCTGATTTTGGAATAATTTGGTTATTTCGGGCTTCCCCATACCCATTTTTTCCTGATCAAGGAGGATGATAAATTTATCGTCGGTTGCCCGGATGTCAATGATGTCGGCTTTCTTCCCCGGATATATTTTCGATCGTACTGAAAAGGTCAGAAGGGTCAGAATCGTAATAGTCAGAATCGTTGCAACTATGGTTACGACAATGAATGATGGAAAGGTATTAAAAGGTTTTCCACCAAAATGAAGAGGCCAGCTAACCACCGCAGCCCAGTACATTCCGCCAAGCAGCATGATGACTGCAAAAAGTCCGAAGAAAAAGGCCGCCGTGGTGATGTTCGTTTTGTTTTTCATCCCGGTAAGGATTTCATGGATCGGGTATGGCGTATAGACTTCTTCGATGACAACGCCTTTTTCGAGCGCTTTTTCAAATGCGTCAACCAAAGTATGCTCGTCGTCGAAAACACCGATTAAATATCTTTTATTCATAATCATGATGACCGGGTTTAAGGTGATCGGTTTGCTGTGTATTGTATTTTGAAATCATCTTGACTTCGGCAATGGCAATCTGAGGAATGTATCGGAAGAACAGTAATACTCCGGAAGCAAACATACCAAGCGTACCAATGAAAAAACCAATTTCGATGATGGTTGGATGATATTCGGCCCAACTGGCCGGCAGATAATTCTTCGACAGGGAAGTCACCACAATATTGAAGCGTTCGAACCACATTCCCAAATTGATCAGGAGGGAAATAACAAAAACGACCCAAATATTCCGGCGGACTTTTTTCGACCAGAACAACTGTGGCATCAAGGCATTGAAAATAAACATTCCCCAGAATTCCAGGACGTATGGTCCGGTAATCCGGTTCTTGAAAAACGTGTACATTTCGTATTCTGAACCTGAATACCAGGCAATGAATATTTCAGTTATATAGGCGGTTCCCATGATGAGCGAAATGAAAACAAGGATGCGGCAAACAGCGTCAACATGGTTTTCGGTGATGAAATCACCCATGTTATAAAGTTTTTTCATCAGGGTAACCAGGGTCAAAACCATGGCAAATCCTGAAAAGATTGCACCAACCACGAAGTATGGCGGAAACAAAGTGGTATGCCAGCCCGGCTCGACCGAAACGGCAAAGTCAGTGGACACGATGGAGTGAACGGAAACTACCAGAACTGCAGCAATTCCGCCCAAAACAAATGCCAAGCCTTCGTAACGCAACCACTCTCTCGAAGAACCCGTCCAGCCGAAAGCAAAAAATCCGTAGACCGCTTTTTTAATTTTCGATTTGGTAGTGTCGCGGATCGTGGCAAAATCGGGAACCATGCCGAAATACCAGAAACTGGCCGAAATCAGAAGATATGCTGAGATGGCCATGAAATCCCAAAACAGCGGTGAATTGAAATTCACCCAGAGCGGACCTCTTGTATTTGGATAGGGAAAGATATAGAAAAACAGCCAGGGCCGTCCCATGTGAACCAAAGGGAACAGAGCAGCGCAAAAAACAGCTACAACGGTCATAGCTTCCGCAGCACGGTTAATAGCAGTTCTCCATTTCTGGCGTAAAATCAGCAGGAAGATAGAAAACGCCGTTCCGGCATGACCAATTCCGATCCACCAAACAAAATTGATAATTTCCCAACCCCAGGCGACGGTACTGTTCACTCCCCAAGTACCAATTCCCTGAGTGAGTGTAATGTATACGCTCTTCACCCCAAAGGCAAACATCGCCAGACTGATGCCCAGTGCGATATACCACCAGGTAGGAGTTTTGGCATCGATAGGTGCAAGAATCTCCTGCGAAATCTGACTGAGCGACTTTTCTCCGTCAATTAATTTTCCTCGTATGGACGTTTTATACATAGTTCAAACTTTTCTTTTGACTGATGATCAGACTTTGCTGTTTCTCACTTTGGTCATGTAACCCACCGACGGCAAAGTGTGCAACTCTTCGAGCAAATGATAATGCCGAGGATCGTTAAATAATTTCGAAATCCGGCTTTCCGGATCTTCCAAATCTCCAAAGAGAATTGCATTTCCGGGACACGACTGCGAACAGGCAGTTTTGATTTCTCCATCAGCAATAGCGCGGCCTTCGAGCTTGGCCAATTGCTTTTTCTCTTGAATCCGCTGCACGCACATAGAGCATTTTTCAACCACCCCTCGTGAACGAACCGTTACATCCGGGTTCAGAACCATCCGACCCAAGTCGCTGTTCGAGGCAAAATCGAATTTATCGTTCTTTACGAACTGGAACCAGTTGAAGCGGCGTACTTTATACGGACAGTTGTTCACGCAATATTTGGTCCCGACACAACGGTTATAAGCCATCTGGTTCAGTCCTTCTTCGCTGTGAGGCGTGGCAGCCACCGGGCAAACATTTTCGCAAGGTGCGTTTCCGCAATGCTGGCAGGTTACCGGCTGGAAGGAAACTTTCGGGTTCTCGGGATTTTCAGAATAATAGCGGTCGATCCGTATCCAGTGCATTATGCGGCGGTTTCGGACTTGTTCTTTTCCGATCACCTGGATATTATTTTCGGCCTGACAGGCAATGGCACAGTTTCCACAACCCGTGCACGAATTCAGGTCAACCGAAAGGCCCCAGTGATGCCCGTTGTAAACCGGCATTTTGTAAAGTGTATGAGAGTTGGCCATGTCTTCCGATTCCTTTTCATTACCAGCTACCGGTTTTTTCAGGTATTCATCAAAGGTGGCTTCCCGCACAATGGCTCGACCTTCCATCGAATGATGGGTCTGTGAAATGGCAAGATGAATTACCTTTTCAGGAACTTTATCAACTTTTACTGAGGACAGAAAATATTTCCGAAACCCATTTTCGGTTTCAATCATCGGGTAGATGTTGGTTCCGGTTTTGTCTCCTACTTTTCCTGAAACCTGACGACCGTATCCCAGTGCAACTGAAATAGTGTCTTTGGCTTGTCCAGGCTGAATAAAAACCGGCAATTCAACACCGTTAACCCGAATAACATCTTCGTTTTTCAGGCCATTTTTCTCAGCGTATTCCACTGGTAAAGCTGCAAAATTGTCCCAGCTGATTTTGGCAACCGGGTCAGGCAATTCCTGAAGCCAAGGGTTATTGGCGTGTTTGCCGTTTCCAAGGGCGATGCTTTCATAAATCACCAGTTCAATGCCGGCGATTGCCGGTTTAATACGGCTGGCTGCCTGAGCAGTTCCATCCGAAGAATAATTCAATTTGGATTCCTGAACAGCTTCGAACACTCCGTTTTGAAGGGAAGAATTCCAAAATAGTCTGAAATCAGCAGATTCCTTTTGCTTTGGGAACAGATTTTCTTTCCAGAAATTTTGAATGAAATCACGGTAGTTCGATTCGATAGCAGCCCACTTTAACAGGGTTTCCTGTGGAGCGCGGGCATTAAAAATCGGAGCAATAGTCGGTTGCGAAAGGCTGAAAATGCCGGTTTTTGGTTCCATATCGTTCCAACTTTCCAGATAATTGGGTTCCGGCAAAATGTATTGGCATACCGCTGTCGTTTCGTCTTTTCGTTCCGAAAACGAAATGCTCAACCCTGTTTTTTTGATTGCATCGGCAAATTCGGCACCTTTCGGATGGTCAAAAACCGGATTGGCATTCCAAACCAGCAATGCTTTGATATTCCCGGCTTTCAGGTCGACAAGTAAACGATCTGTTTTCTCATCAATTCCCTGTTTGGTGAGCAAAGGAGTGTCTAATCCGATGGTTTGGCCATAGTTTCCAAGCAACTGGTTAATCCCGTTGATCAGCAACTGGATATTGACATCGTTGCTTCCGGAGATGACAATGCTTTGTTTTGTATTTTCAAGCAGATCGGCTGCAAGTTCACTGATATCGACCGATGATTGGACACCGGAAAGTACCTGAGCCCCTTTTGCCCGGGCAATTGCATTGTACAATGCCAAAACGATTGCACCTTCTTCCGAAGGTTTTATCGGGAAACGGACATCGGCATTCGAGCCGCTCAAAGTTAATCCTGACTCAAACTGATAATGGCGAAGCATTTCCTTCCGGCCATCCTGAAGATTACGTGCTGCAGTGTATCCTTTGGTGTATTCGACCGGTGAAAGCCAGGTTCCGAGGAAATCGGCGCCGAAACTGACCACGACTTTGGCTTTATTGAAGCGGTAATCAGGAATAATGGCTGCCTGAGAATCGGGCAAATTTTTTCCAAAACTGGTCAGATTGGCCAGGATTATTCCTGAAGCCGAAACCGGATCGTACTGAATCCATTCGGTATTGGTTTGTTTTTCAGTAAATTTCCGGATGATTTCGCGGGTGGATGGTGAAATAATGGTAGAACTGAGCAGAACTACTTTGCCACCCTGAGACTTCAGTTCGGAAAGCTGCGCGATTATTTCCTTATCAGCTTTTTCCCAGGTAATTTCGCTTCCGCTTTTGGATGGATTTTTAAACCGTGCATCATCGTACAGATTCAGTACCGAAGCCTGAACCCGGGCACTGGTTGCTCCCTGTGAGATTGAACTCAAGGCATTTCCTTCAATTTTAATCGGCCGGCCATCCCGGACTTTTACTGCCACGCTACCATATTCATTGCCTTCGAAGAACGAGGAAGCATAGTAATTTGCAGTTCCGGGAGTAATTTCGGCTGGCTTGACCAAATATGGAATTGCTTTGTCGATCGGGCGCTTGCAACTGGCCACAATCGAGGCCGCAGCAATACCAAATCCGAATGTTTTCAGGAAATCGCGGCGCGATGATCCATTCAAATCAGAGTCACCTTTCATCAGCATGCTTTTCTGTTTGGCTTCTTCGCGCACCTCTGCACGGCGTAACTCCTTTGGATTGTCTAGTTCTTCTATACTTCTCCAGTATGTCTTCATTTATACTATTTTATCAAATTTGATTCAATTCAAAAAGGAAACGGGAAAGAGGAAAGGGCGTTTTCGTTTTCCTATTTCTTATTTTCACATTCTTATGTCCATATATTTTACTAAATGAAAACTCATTCATTGCGCCAGAAGAAGTGCTTGTCTCCAATCTTCATTTTTACGCTGGCGCCAATTTTTTTATCCTTCTTCACACCCCCGGCTTAAAAGCCGGGGCTACTGATATGACGTCCCTCCAGGAATTTTTTCCCTTTTGCCTTTTTCCTTTTTCCTTTTCTAATAATGGCATCGCATACAATCGTTGGCTCCAATATTTACCGCACGAACCGTGTCCAGCTTTCCTGATTTCAGGTCTTCGTGCAATTTCAGGTATTTGTCGTAATAGGCATTGTCTTTGAAATTGACTTTGGTTTGGCGGTGGCAATTGATGCACCAGCCCATAGACAAGTCGCTGCTTTGCTTCATTATACCCATTTCCTGAACTGCACCATGGCATTTTTTGCAATCAACTTTGGCTATACCAACATGCTGGGCATGGCTAAAAAAAACATGATCGGGCAAATTGTGCAGCCGAATCCATTCCACAGGTTTCTTGGTCTCGTTGGCTTCCACCACTTTGGCAATTTCAAATTTTCCGGAATGTGAACCTTCCCGAACCAAAACATGACAATTCATACACAGTTCCATCGCCGGAATACCCGCCGATTTGCTGTATTCTGCCAGATGGTGACAATATTTGCAGTCGATCCGGTTATCTCCGGCATGTATTTTATGCGAAAATTTAATAGGTTGATTCGGTGCATATCCGGGCGACCGGCCCAGTCCTATGGCAGCTTCTGCAATCATGTATACCTGAATTCCCAAAGTGATAAGCAGTATGATGACACTGATAAACCGATATTTTATTTTGTGGAAAAAGATTAAGTCGAGCACTGAAAATGTCATCAGCAATCCGAGAAGAACAAAGATGATAATCATGTTGATTGTCGGACCAGGAGGCGGAGGACCCGTCACAGCCAACTGATCAAGGTACATTTTTACTTTTTTCAAATCTTCAACTTCAATTTTGAAATCTTTGTGTGAAGCTTCCATTTTCTTTCCATTAGGCTCCATCACAGCACTCTGGAAATCGGTAAAATCCTTTCCGGAATACTTCAATGCAATGTCCATTGCCGAGGGATTCCAGTTTAAAGAATCAGATTCATGAAGGGTATGACAGGATACACAAGTCTCGAATTTGCGGTCTTTCGGTAAAAGCCCCTTAAAAAACCGTTCTCCGCGCTGAAGATCTTCATGGATTTGATGTTCCGAAGCAGAGTTATCTTCCTCATCAGAGATATTTGCCAGTAAAGAATTTCCAGAGATTAAGAAAATTGAAAAGAATATCAGTGAAATCAATGTTTTCAAACGTAGTTGCAAATCCGGGAGAAGGTTTACTTTTCTCATTCAAATAGGTTTTTTATTAGATGTATGCTGAAACCGTTTTAAAACTATCCTCATTAAACAATCTAGTTCCGTAATGGTTTCTACGCCTAAATATAAAAAAATTAGCGACAGCAAATTGATAGTTGGCAGAACAATTCAGAAAAATGTCAAAAACCATTAATATACTGAAATTTAAGGCTCTAATTGGAGATCAATCTTTCCAAAAATAGACAGGATCAATGAATCTGAGATACTACTTAAAGAAATTCAATCGCATTTTCCGGATTCCCTGAATATTTTCGAATCAAAATGTTTAATAATAAAGGAAATGATCAAACAAAGAAAACAGTATTGCTATCTTTATTGCATTATAATTAACCATGTCCGGCTTGAATGAATGAATACAACCTGAGTGTCTTACTTGTAGAAAGCGACCTCAACTCGGCAAAACATTTTCAGGAACTTATAGTTGCAAACCCTTTGATTTCAGAGATCGAAATTGCAGCCGATTCGGATCAGGCTCTGCAAAAAATAATAAACTCCAGCCCGGATATTATCTTTATGGAATATCCCTTGCGAGGAAAAACTGCTGGTAAACTTGTCAAATTTATTCAGGCAAATTTGTCCGGAACAAACGTTGTTTTTGTTTCTGAATCTAAAAGCCATGCAGCGGAAGCTATTCGAAGCGAAGTTTTCAATTTTCTCCTGAAACCCTTTGAACTAAATGAAATTGAAAAGTTTGTAACCAAATTCCATGCACTGAAAAAGCAGAAGAGTAAGGAAATAATCGGCCAGATTATTGAAAAAACAACTGAAGAATCAAGAATCAGGATGCAAACATCCCGAGGCTTTCTTTTAATTAACCCTGAAGAAATTATCTATTGCAAGGCCGAAAGCGCGTTTACCGAAGTCCATTTTACGAACGATCGGGTTGAATTGAGTTTTCTGTTTCTTTCGAAAGTAGAGGAAATACTGAAACCATATACTTTCATGAAAGTTAGCCGGTCATATATCATCAATATGAGTTACCTGCGCAAGGTTTTCAGAGACAACAATACCATCGTTTTATCCGTAAACGGCAAGGAATATGAAGTCAAAGGCTCAAAACAATCTATCCGGGTTTTGAGTAAAATAGAAACTGAATAAGAATATCTATGGATTTAGAAAATTTAACCGCTATTATCATTGACGATGAGCCGGAAGCAATCAATCTTCTGACGTTATATCTTCGCCATTTCCCTCTGGTTACAGTAGTTGGTACTGAAACAAATGCAAAAAAAGGGTTGACAATGGTAGGAGAAATTTTGCCGGAATTGGTTTTTCTTGACATCGACATGCCTCAAATGAACGGGCTTCAGGTGGCTTCAAGCATCCATTCAGAAAATTTTCATTCAGAAATTGTGTTTACAACTGCGCATCAGCATTATGCTTACGAGGCTATCGGGGTCGAACCACTTGATTTTTTAACCAAGCCTTATTGCATCGAAGATCTGGAGATTGTATTGCAAAAATATAAGACCAAGACCGGGAAGAAAAAGCTGGAACTGAAAATGGATAAATTCGTTCATGCCCAATCGAACCAACCAAAGTTAAAGCTTCCGGCGAACCATGGAATTGTGTTGGTGGACATTAAAGATATCGTGATCATCCGATCAAAAGCCAACAAAAGCGTAATTCATTTGCAGGACGGGACCATGGAAACCATCAACAAGAGCATAAGCAAGCTGATTGAGATTCTGAATTCTTCGTTTTTTTTCAAGTGTCACCGTACGACCTACATCAACCTGAATTTCCTTACCCGAGTGGATAAAAAAAACAACAAGTGTTTCCTTGCTTTCAACCAGACCACTCAGGAAGAAGCCATTACAAAAGATCAAATTATTCACCTCGAGAAACTTGAATTATACCCGGTATAGGCTTGAGAAACAAAAACGCTGAAATCGGGATCAATATTGATACGAATTCAGCGTTTGTATTTTGTTCCCGAAGTATTCTATTCTATCTTTTGAGGTTTGTCAACTTTAATTTCCAATAAGGCAATATCCAGAACTTCCTGAATGGTATTGACATGATGGAATTTTAATCCGGTCAGGTAGGCATCTTTTATCTCTTCCAAATCTTTCCGGTTTGCCTCCGATAATATAATTTCCTTGATCCCTGCACGTTTGGCTGCCAGAATTTTTTCCTTAATGCCTCCAACTGGCAGAACCTTGCCCCGCAGCGTGATCTCCCCGGTCATGGCAAGGTTTTCACGGACTTTCCGCTGTGTAAATGCCGATGCAATAGAAGTAACCATAGTAATACCTGCTGAAGGTCCATCTTTTGGAATCGCCCCTTCCGGAACATGAACATGTACACTGAAACGGTCAAAAACTTCAGGATTAATTCCAAGCTGATCGGCATGCGACCGGAGGTATTCAAGCGCCAGCATCGCCGATTCTTTCATCACATCACCTAAATTTCCGGTCAGAGTCAACAAACCTTTTCCTTTACTCAGGCTGGTTTCAACATAAAGAATCTCTCCGCCAACAGCTGTCCAGGCTAAACCGGTAACCACCCCGGCAAAATCATTACCCTGATAAATTTCTTTGGAATATTGCACCACACCGAGATATTCCTTCACATCTTCTTTAGTAAGTCTGGTGTTGAAAGTTTCTTCGAACGCAATCTTTTTAGCAATCCGTCGGGCGATTTTGGCTATCTTTTTATCCAGGTCGCGAACGCCTGATTCGCGGGTATAGTTCTCGATGATATGTTGAATAATTTCACTTGAAAACGACATTTTATCTTCTTCTACCCCGTGATTTGTCAGCTGCTTGGGAATCAAATGCCGTTTGGCGATTTCGATTTTCTCTTCTACAAGATATCCGCTTACTTCGATCAATTCGAGCCGGTCGCGCAAAGCGGGTGCAATGGTATTGAGTGTATTGGCAGTGGCAATGAACATGACTCTGGACAAATCATACTCCATTTCAACATAATTATCATGAAACTCAAAGTTCTGCTCCGGATCCAACACTTCAAGTAAGGCTGATGCGGGATCTCCATGAAAGTCCTTGGAAACCTTATCGAGTTCATCGAGAATGAAAACCGGGTTCGACGATTTGGCTTTTTTAATATTTTGCAGAATACGTCCCGGCATGGCACCGATGTATGTTTTCCGGTGTCCGCGAATTTCAGCTTCATCGTGCAACCCGCCCAAACTCATCCGGATATAATTCCTTCCGAGCGCTTTGGCAATGGAACGTCCGAGTGAAGTCTTTCCAACTCCCGGAGGACCATATAAACAAAGGATCGGAGATTTCATGTCATTTTTCAGTTTCAGTACTGCAAGGTGTTCCAGAATGCGTTCCTTCACCTTTTCCAGACCATAATGATCTTCATCCAATACCATGGCTGCCCGTTTCAGATCAAATATGTCTTCGGTAAATTCATTCCACGGGAGATCGAGCAAAGTCTGACAATAGGCAAACTGAACGGAATATTCTCCGGCAGCCGGATTGAGCCTCGACAGTTTATGCACTTCTTTCCCAAAATGTTTAGCCGTTTCTTCCGACCATTTTTTCTCTTTGGCACGCTCTTTAAATTCCTGTATTTCCTGTTCAGCAGGACTTCCTCCCAATTCGTCCTGAATGGTCTTCATCTGCTGATTCAGCAAATATTCCCGCTGCTGCTGATCAAGTTCCGCCTTGACTTTGGTCTGGATATCGCGCTTGAGTTCGGCCATCTGGACTTCACGTACCAGGTAACTGATGGCCTGAATTCCCCGTTCTTTGATGTCTCCTATACCCAGTAAAACCTGCTTTTCCTCTACTTTCAGGTCGGTATTCGAACAGACAAAATTGATCAGAAAGGTTGAATTTTCAATATTTTTGACAGCAAAAGAAGCTTCCGGGGAAATGTGTGAAGAATATTGGGCTATTTTGATTGAAAGGTCTTTCAATGAGCCAACTACCGCTGAAAATTCAACTGAATCACCTTGAGGTTGAATATCATGCAAAGGGATTATCCGGGCTTTCAGATAAGGAAACTCCTGTGTGTAATCAATAATCTCGAAGCGCTTTTTGCCCTGAATGATCACTGAAGTAGTTCCATCAGGCATTTCCAGGATTTTAAGCACCTGTGCAATAGTACCGGTTTGGTATAAATCATTTTGAAGAGGGTCGTCAATACTGCCATCTTTCTGGGCGACAGTTCCCAACAAACGATTTCCGCGGTAAACTTCCTGAATGAGCTGCAGTGATTTCTGCCGTCCAACCGTGATTGGCATTACAATTCCAGGAAACATAACGGTATTTCGCAAAGGTAATATCGGCAAAATGTCAGGAACATCCGCATTGGTTAATTCCTGTTCATCATCGTCGGTTAAAATTGGAATATAGTCGGCATCATCGTCTATTAGACTGGATATTAATAAATTATGCATAGTGTTATTTTCTCGCTTTCGTTTAGAATTCCTAAATATTGCCTGACATACTGACCGTGCCGGGCAAGCATAAAACAATGGTGCTTAATTTTGCAATTGCCATGCCAAAGGCGGAAAATGACTTCAATTACCAAAATATTTTTTCTCAGTATTTGCGGTACGGTTTTGTCTGGTCGAACACTTCAGTAAGAATTGCCTGATCTTCGTCGGTGAAAACCAGATTTCGCCTGTCCATCACAATTTTGGCAGTTTTGAATACCTCCTGAAGCCGGTTTACCTGGTACCCTTGTGCTCCACCGTCTGAAAATGAGGGAACAAAATTTCGCGGATATCCGGTCCCGTGAAGATTACAACAAACACCGATCACAGTTCCGGTATTAACCATGCTGTTAATTCCGCATTTTGAATAATCGCCCATCACCAGTCCGCAAAATTACAGCCCGGTTTTGACGAATCGATTAGCCGGATAATTCCAAAGTTTAACCTCAACGTACGAATTCTTTAAATTGGAAATATTTGTGCCAGCGCCCAGGTTACACCATTCGCCAATTACCGAACTGCCCAGAAAACCATCGTGAGCTTTATTCGAAAATCCCAGAATATTAACCGTATTCAATTCCCCCCCAACTTTCGAATGTGGACCAACCGATACCGGTCCATAGATTTTTGCGCCCATGTTGACGCATGAATGCTCGCCTAGAACAAACGGCCAGCGAATCAGCGCTCCTTCCATGATTTCGGCATCGGCACCTATGTAAATTGGTCCTCTGGTTGCATTTAGCGAGGCAAAGGTAATTTTCGCACCTTTTTCTATGAAAATATTTTCACCAGCCAAAACATGGCAGGATTCCGGAATTGGTTCAGAAACCCGATTCCTTGTTATCATCTCAAAATCGGCCTGAATTTGTTTTGAATTACTGGTAAATAAATCCCACGAATGGGTAAGAATAGTCAGGGGTTCCTCATTATTCAGCCACTCCATATCATGTAAATTATCCAATTCAAATCTGGCAACAGGCTGATCTGTATGGACTGCCACGATTCTGTTTCCAACCAAAATTCCCTGATTGTCTTTCAGGTTTGAAACCTGATCAGCAATGGATGAAGTTGGGCAAACATGTCCGTTCAGGAAAACACGCTTTTTGGTCTCCTGAAAAGGAAATTTTCCGGAAAGGTATTTCTGGGTTCTCCAGGAATTGATGGTTGTTCCAAGCATTTTTTCCCATTTCGCACGAATGGTAAATATTCCAATCCGAAGTTCAGAAACTGGGCGAGTGAATGTCAATGGCAACAATTGGTCACGGAACGGATCATCGAACAGACAATAGTTCATCATGAATGGAGTGTTGAATTTATTTGAAACAAAAAAAGCTCCGCGAGGCGAAGCTTTTTCAAATATTTTATCAGAACAGAATTACTTTTTACGGTTATCCATGTGTTTTCCGTAGCGGGTCATGAATTTATCAACACGTCCTGCAGTGTCAACCAATTTCATTTTTCCGGTATAGAATGGATGCGACATGCTTGAAATTTCAAGTTTAATAATCGGCATTTCAACGCCGTCAATTGTTTCCACTTCCTTGGTATTTACAGTCGATTTGGTGATGAAAACATGACCGTTTGACATATCTTTGAATGCAACAGTACGATAATTTGCTGGATGTATCCCTTTTTTCATTTTAATCTCTTTTACTTGTGTTTTTTAACGGCTTGCAAAGTTACATATAGGAATGTAATTTCCAAATATTTCCGAATCTAAATTCGACATTCTCCCCATTTATTCCTCAGATCCAATAATAGGAGCCCTTTTAAATGGCTTATTGCGGTCGAATAAATACCGCATGGTATAATGCGTTTTTACCGGTACCCCACCAACCGACCGATAGAGAGCAAGCATTTTAGGGTTATAGTCGCCAGCCCATGACAATTCAACTTCAGTATATTGCGGCTTTTGTTTCATAATTTTTGCCTGATGCCAGAATATGGCTGATTCGATGCCCGATTTCTGATATTTAGGAACCACTCCCATGATCAGGATTCGTGTCCGGGTCATGATTTTAGCTCGTTTGTAATACAAAAACCTAAGGATTCCAGTAATATTCAATTTGCCGTTTAGTTTTTTAAGGATCTGGTTGATATCGGGTATCATCACAAACAGCGCGATAGGAATCCCGTTATGGTAAGCGTACCAAATCATTTCCGGATCGAGTATTGCTTTGGAAGTCTTAATAAAATCGCGCAATTCATCCTTATCGAGGGGCTGAAAATGATCATGAAAGCGCCATGCTTCATCGTAAATATAACAGAAATCGTCGATGAATTTTTCTGTTTTATCAAATGAAATATGTTCAAAGGTGAACCCGGGCTTCCCAGCAATCCATTCAGCAATCTTCCAAAACCGTTCAGGAAAAGGTTTTGTGTAATCGATATGATAACTGTATTGCTCGAAATAGATTTCAAACCCATAATTTCTGAACAAATTGACGTAATAAAGTGAATTATAAGGCATACCATATCCCTGCTGCACATAACCGTCGGCCAGAAGACCCCAGTTCACGTAGTTTTCTCCAAAATTGACCGGTCCGTCCATCGCCTCCATCCCACGATCGCGAAGCCAGTTTCGTGCTGCATCAAATAGTATATTTGCTGCTTCCTGATCATTTATGCATTCAAAAAAACCGCATCCACCGGTAGGCTGATCAAAAGTATGAGTCTTCTTCCGATTCAGAAACGCACCAATACGTCCGATTAATTGTCCATTTTCATCCATCAAAACCCAACGGACAGCTTCTCCGGTTTTGAATGACGGGTTTTTCGCTGGATCAAAAACATCCTCAACCATGCCATGCAGTGGACAAACCCAATTGGAATCGTTTTTGTAAATCAGGTGCGGAAGCTGGTGAAAAAGTTTACGCGACTTTGAATCTGTAACTTCGATTAGCCTCATGGAAAAATATTTAACATCCAAATAATTAAAGTGCAAAAATACGATTTGTAACGAATACCCCAAACAGCACTTCTATTAGCAAACAAAAACAGGGACCGAAGCCCCTGTTAAATATCACATAATTTTGATTCCTGAAGAATTAGTCGCGGCTGGCAATTTTAGAAAGCAGGCGGAGCAATTCGAGGTACAGCCAGATTAAGGTTACCATTAATCCAAAAGCGCCATACCATTCCATGTATTTTGGCGCATAGGAATTGGCTCCCTGAGTGATCATGTCAAAATCGAGGATCAGATTGAGTGCGGCAATGACCACCACAACAAGGCTGAAACCAATACTCATCAAACTGTTTCCCTGCATAAAACCGAAGTTGAAGCCAAACATTCCTGCAATAAAACTAACAAAGTACACCAAGACAATTCCGCCGGTTGCGGCAAAAATGACTTTTCTAAATTTGTCGGTGGCACGTATGGTTCCAGAACGGTAGAGCATGAGCATGATAAAGAAAACGCCAAAGGTAAGTGAAACAGCCCGCATCACTAATCCAGGATACATAACTTCGAACATGGCCGAGATTGCTCCCAGAAAAAGCCCTTCAAAAACGGCGTAAATCGGAGCAGTCATGGCAGCGCGGCGTGGACTGAATGTAGTGATGAGTGCGGTTATGAAACCTCCTACAGCTCCGCCAATCATCCAGGCCATCACTCCGGGAGGCATTGCGCCGGGGACAGAGGGATCGATGGCTCCAAAGAATTTGCGCCAGGTAAAAGTCGCGGCAAAAAGTACAATCAGAAACATTAATCCAGTCTTGTTGATCGTTCCGTTTATAGTCATCACTCCATCGGCGGCGCTGGCGGCCGACTGACTAAAAATATTTTTCCCAAATACGGGATTCGATGATTTTGTAATATCCATGATATAAAATTTAAATTTCCCTTCTGTTTCTATAAAAACTGTACCAAAAATAGTCATGCTTTTCGAAATGCAGCAAAAAGTTAAGTATTCTTAACAAATGATTCTTGTACGTACTCACTCCTCAATTCAACTAAAATCAAATCAGCAAGATTTCTACTTTGCTCTGAATCAGATTCCTTGAGCCCTTTCGCAAATGAAACAGCCATGTCGTTCATGATTTTGCTTTTTATTCCAAGAAGAATAAAAGAACGGTAGAAAACCAGTTTCAGCTCCGGATCCTTAGCCAAAGGTGACAAAACGTCAAAAAAAGGTTCGAAAAGTTCGTCAATGGCAAACTTTTCGGTAATTGCCAGCTTGCCCATCAGGTGCAGTCCGGTAAACCTGACCAGGTGCTTTTTTCCGCGGCACCATTCCAGCGATTTGATAAAGGCAAATTTGGTTGCCGACCACAGATAGGTACTCAGTAACTCAGCAATTTCGGTTGTTTCCAGACTTTTTGTCCAGTAGTCCATTTGCTCTTCAGTCACCTCCTTCGGTTCGTCGAGCATGGCTGCCAGGATCATCGTTTCGCGCCATTGCTTGTTCCATAACTTCAGAGCCAGCAAATGGTTTTTCTCATATTTCGCGGCAATATCGCGCAGAGAAATGATGGAACATCCCCAGGCAATTTTATAGCTGAGGCCATATTCACTCATAAGATCAACCGTTTCGCCGCTTTTGGCAAGTTGTATCTGGTTAAGAATCTGGCGAAATTCTTGTTCACGTTTTGGGTCATCCAGAATAAAATCCATAAAAAACTTCAAAATAAGTAAAAGGAAGATGGCAATAAACCGAGTTTTCCGTCTTCAGTTAATAAATCAGGTATTCGATCACAACAAAAACCGCCGACAAAAATAAAGAATAAAGCACATGTTGCTTCAGGTTCAAATACTCGCTTATTCGGTACCCGTATGTTTTTCGGACCATTGCGATCAGGATCATCTTTTCGAAGAAGTATGCACAAATAGTTCCAAAAGCAACTCCTGCAATTCCCCAAAACTGAACAAACCAAAGGCTAAGCGCAACATTTAAAGCTATTTCCAGAAACGAAGCCCATAAGATTGGCTGCGTCTTCTGAAGACCAATCAAAATAGTTTGAGGGAAAAGCAAACGGCTCACAATCAACAATAAATATATATTAAAAATGGTGGCACTTCCTGAAAAGCTGACATTGAAAATCACCGGAAACGCCCAATGCGAAACCAACATCATTATCCCAGACAATGGAAAGAGCCAGGAACCAAGTTTGTGTGAATTTACTTTTATCTTTTCAAGATTCAGCTTTAGTTTTTGCGGGTCGGAGAAACCAGGAAGCATCGAAGAACTGACGGCGTTGGCCAACAGTAAAACCAGCGGAAACTCGCGCGCACCATATCGAAAGACGGCAAAAGTGGCATCGTCGAAATAACTGGTAATGATAAAACCGTCGATGTATTGTCCCGATCCACTTAATAACATGGAGAAGATCAAGGGATAAGCACGTTTCAGATGATTTCCGATGAATTGCCAATCAAAAGCCGGATTTGAATTCCTGAAAAGCAAAACGACCAGCCAGATCATTCGAAACAGCGAACTCATTACCAGTCCCATCAGACTGTACTCTATACTGAATCCCAAAACAGGTGGCAATACTACCAAAATAAACATCAGAAAAAATGAAAGGATTCCGTAGATCAAAATCTGTTTCCCTTGTTTTTTTATCAGGTAAATGTATTCAACCAGGCTGGCCGGCGAAGAAATCAGGATATAAACCAACAGATATTTCAGGAAAGGAATTTGCGAACCTTTCAGTAAAAACCCGGAAATAGAATGCTCGAAAAGAATCATGAACAAGACCGCCAAAGCAGAAAATGCCATGAGCAGGTAAGAAACGTTGAACAAATGAGACGATTTTCCGGAGACAGATTTTTCATCCATGGACGGAAGAAAACCCTGAATTAGTCCGTTGAGCCAGAAGAAGCTGATTGCGCCCGCCAGAAACAGAACTGTTTCATACTGACCGATTGCGGAAGTTGAAAGTCCCGACTTTGTAAACACAACCCCGATCAGCATCAGTGTTGAAAAGCGGATCAGCTGAAATATCTGGAGGGCCGAAATTTGATGGATTTTAAAATTCACCGATGGATTTTGATTCGTTTGCGTGATCCAAATCTACTAAAAAGCACCAGAAACCGGAAAGTTTTGGATCAAGTTTCTGAAAATGGGAATAGCCAATCCAATATTTCAGAAACCAACTGGCTGTATTGTTGAACGCGAAAAAGGAGGGCTTGAATGTCCTCGGCCATTTTGTGAGGTCACCGACTGATAATTCATTGAATAGATAAAAATTCCAGACCGCATTTGATCTGAATCAGATTGATTTCGGTGCTTTAAAGTAGGTAGTCAAAGACTCAGGCTTGGTTCCAGCCATTTTGAAATAGCAAATCAGAGTGTAACTGGTTTCAGCTTTGCGCGTTTACTTTGTTTGGGTTTTGGGTATTTCAGGTGCCTGAACGTTTTCTTTCCTTTTGCATTTTCAAACACATTAACCCTGGCGATGTAGAAGCTGTAATCGCCGTTATTGATAAAGATTGGATTCCTGACATCCCCAAGCTTGAGTTCGGTATCGAAATAGTTTTTAAATATCCGGCCAACAGAATCTTTTGATTCCACAATAAATTTATTGTACGAACGATTGGTAAAATCTTCTACAAAGACGTAATAGCCAGGATTCGAGTTTTTTGTTGAAGTTTCGGAAGTCGGGCGAAAAGAAAGAAAGAAAATCGCGATGATCAAAAAACAAAATACTTTCATGTCTGAGGAATTATAACCTATATACCAGTTATGCTGAAGCTTCAAATCCCCCTCCTCGCTATATCTCAGTCGTGTAACCCTTGCAATGGCTGGAAAACAATGCTTAACAGATCAAAGGAAAGGGTAACTTTTCTCAATACATCAATATTTATTCACATTTTATCAACATGGATAATGTAGTTATCAACAAAATGCAAACATCTTTTCCTGTGATTTGTTAACGGATTCCCCTTTTTCGGAATTTACATCTTAACCATCCGGTTCATTTGGCTATAGCCGCCGCACTCGAAACGATATAAATAAATGCCCTTCGCCACTTCTTTTCCTGAATTGTCTTTGCCATCCCAATAAAGCGTATGTACGGTAGAAATCTGATTATCATCCATTAGGGTACGGATTATCCTCCCATTCATATCGAATATCGAAATGCG
This sequence comes from Prolixibacteraceae bacterium, assembly GCA_025355875.1. Lineage (GTDB taxonomy): Bacteria > Bacteroidota > Bacteroidia > Bacteroidales > Prolixibacteraceae > Aquipluma. Next base: position 20,863 of record JANXYV010000132.1, read on the forward strand.
GCCATTGCCGGATTGTGGCAGTGTAAACTCAATGAATGTTCCTTCTTTGAAGGGATTTGGGTAATTCTGAAGCGATTCCGTGGTGTTTGATGCCAAAGCAAAATCGTTGATTGCGTCAGGAGTAAATGGAGTGTTATGCATTCCCGGGGTTCCAAATCCCACTGAAAAAACCCAGTTGAGTCCGGAATTATTGTCCTTTGCCGGATTGGTCAGTTCGAGCGACCAACATTTGGTCAGATCAAAGGTTTTCCATGGAAGCACATTCGAATAGCTTACTTCATCAATGAGTTGATCATTCTGCGAAAAAAGCCTGACTGCATCTGTCTCGCTGCCCAATCCAAATTGAAAAGTCCCAATCAGGTTTTTAACTGGTCCAAAAACTGCGTTCATCTTGTCCAGATCGTTTGAAACTACCAGGTATTCGTTGGCCTTGATCCAGGTATTGGACTCAAAAATGAACTGATGATTCGCATCCGAATCGGTAAGTTTCCAACCTGAAACATTTGTATCTTCTTTACCCTTATTATAGATTTCAATCCAGTCGCCCGGATCAGGTGATGCTGCATTGTTGAAGCTGATTTCGTTGATGACCAAGTTTTCGTAATGGCTGCCATCGCTTTCAAAAATGGCGGTTAAGGCAAGATTGGCTTTGGGCGAAACCGTGATGGTTTGCATGGTACTGTTGCTGGTAATGCCTTCCCATCGGAGGAAACGATACCCTGCATTTGGTAATGCGGTCAACGTGACCGGAACATTCGGGAAATACTTTCCTTTCCACGGAAACTTTTTCAGGTTCAGGGTATTCAACTGAATACTGCCGGCGACTGAGTCAGCATTTACAGTTACAATTTGTGCCAACTGAAAGCCAAAATCGCTGCTGATGTGTCCGAAGACATAGCCAGGCCGGGCAGTTACAAAGGTTTTGATCTGCTGTACACGGGTGAGCCATGCAGCCTGAGTGCCCGCCTTCCATTTCGCCAAATGCCTGGTTATTTCGTCTGAAATACGGTCGCGGTCTTCGTCAACCACTTTGTTTATCCGGGTAGGCAAAAATGTTGAATTCATTAAATCCGCAAATCGGTTCACGAACTGATTGCGGAACCCGGGATTTTCAAGCAGTTTGCGGATAATCAATGTTGACCAGGGAGGATCGTACCATTGTGTCCCATTTGGTGTAGTTGCATCGGCAAGCGTGTTATAACTTGCTGACGAAGAAAGACCCATTCCGAAATCGGTATCATACATGATCCATCTCCATTTACTGCTGGGATCAGTAGTTTTCCAGTAACGAGTGTTATTCCCAGGCCAATCTCCATTGGCATAGAAAATCTGGGAGGCGTAATAATCGGTAAAACTTTCGATATCGATTTTTGTCGCAATACGATCGTAGTTAGCCTGAACGGTCATGGTATTCTTTTCCAGAAAATTGTACATATTCCACCAGTCATCGGCCACTCCAATCAATGGATCTCCATTGTTTTCAAGCATAATGACATCAGCTGGTTTGACATTGTTGTTCAAGGCAATAAAATTCTCGTCGATCTTTTCACGAAGGTTTAACAGACCCCAATATTCGCCATTCAGGAATATCGCTGCCGGACGGTAGGCCATCTGATCAAAATGAAGACCGATAGTCAGGCTGGCCATCAAACCATCCCGAAACATAGTATTATTCCAATCATTTCCGGAGTTACGTGTAACCAGACTGTAAAACTGATCGAATGGCCGGTCGTTGAAAATTTTATACTTCATATATTCCTGACCATATTTTTTCCGGCAATGCACCGCCATCGATTTTTGGGCATTGACCCGAGACCAGTTCCCAAAAATCTTGATGCCGGCATCCAGGTCAATCACCCTCTTTCCTGAAGTTTCCATCATTTCGAAATGACAGGCCTTTTCCCAGTCCTGCCAGTAATTTGCAGCTAAATGAGGCATAGGTTCGTCGAAATTAGGCCCATCTACATAGATACCAGTATTCCAATCCCACAAATCAAGTGAGTCGAGAGAAACCGAAACTACCGGCAGCTTTGTTCGGTATATGACGTATGAATTAGTAACCGTTTCGCCGGGAAGCATTCCCGATTTCAAAATCCTTGCCTTGATTACGTTTGTTTTGCTAATGCTAAACTCTCCCGAATATCTTTTTGAAGAACGGGTTGGGATCGAATTATTGGTGGTATAATAAATCGTATCTGTAGCATTGGGAGCGGTCAGTTTTACCTTAAATGGACTGGAAAAAACCCCGCCTGGAATACTGAATTCGGGAACCCCTACATTCACATCAGCGAATGATTCTTCCGAATTTTCCGCGCCCGGAGTTGGAGTGGTGAAAATCGCCCAATCCTTGGGGTCTTTTCGGGTGCGGCCATACGAGGTGTTTAATTTAAGTGCGATAACTTTTACACTATCGACGATAGAAGCTCCCGGATTAAACAAGTAAACCGACTCTCCATCGGAGCTAATTTTAAAATTGGTATGAAGTTCTCCTCCAAGAAGGTTTTTCCCGGAAGCAAAAACGATCAGGTATTTCCCGGGGCTAAGGGCTCTGTCAGGAAAGACCCACTTAAATGGTTCGTCAATTCGGTCTGTCAATCCATACCCCCCAAGGTTCATGACATTTTTCCCTGAATTGTATAATTCAATCCAATCGGGAGCATCGCCCGATTGGTCTGTAAAAATCCCTCCATTGGAGCTCATTACTTCATTAATCCTAATCGGATTTATACCGGCAAACAAAGTCGTGGAAATGCAGCAAAAGGCGAGTAGTAATAGTTTCATGTTTAGGAAGATGTTGTTTTCCGAATTTAGGTTGCGCAAATTTAGAAACAATTAGATCATCTGAAACATCACTTTGACACATCTCAAATTCTTGTTTTCTCAGGTTTCGGGATTTGCACCGAAAACTCTGCCTCCACATAACTGGTAATCTCAGCGAAGAAACTTCGGAACAGAAGCTCCATCTGATCGTATTCGCGAATCAAAACCTCAACGGCCCAGACGCTTTTTGCAGGTAACGAAGTATGGTGTGACATAATTTCAAGAACATGAAACATCGATTCGCGATGGGCATACGACTCCAGACGTTTGTGCTGAATCAGAAAAGGCAGAAATTGCTTAACCTTGAATGGCAATAATAAAAAATTAGAAAGAAAAACGGCGTGAGCATGTTTTGAAAATTGCCTCAGGGTGTACACCGAATACTCCGGCCAGTTTGATGCCAGAAAATGATCCATAAAAACATCGGCTACGATGCCAGCATACCTACCATACCCGGGCTTCAGGAATTGAATGAATTCCCTGACATCGGCATGCTGATCGGTAAACACATCGATGCTCCGGTGCATTTGAATGCCATATGCTACCTGATCCGGAAAGTTTTGATATTTATTGCCCTTTACAAAATCGCCGATAAAATTCCCAAGGACAATTTCGTCCGATTCGCCCGATAAATATATATGTGCCAAAAAATTCATAAAACACTGGCATAAAGAATAATCTTACTACCGAAATTCTTTGGGTTTTATGTTTTATCCTGAGCCAAGGTCAAAACTATCACCCCTAAAATAGTAATTCCCCCTCCAATCAGCTGAATAGGAAGCGGAAAATTACCGAAGTAGAACCAGGCAATGATCAGTACAAAAATTCCTTTCAGACTCTGAATAATCGATGAGCGGGACGCTGCAATGTACCTATAAGAATAATACAGTGACAACAGACCCAAAAAAGAACCGAAGAATGCTCCCAAGGCGATATTTCCGAATGCATTCGCAGGTATGGCTAACGGTAGGCCGCTCCAGCTGAAATAACCCAGAAAAAAAAGAAAAATCCAACCGCTTGAATTCAGGTTGAAAATGACCGGACTTGCCATTCGGACATTCTTTTTCACAATGACCGAAAATGTGGCCGCCAGAAAAGTATTGATTAGCACAAATCCTGTTCCGGGAATAAAAAGTTTTTGCCAGTCGAGTTCACCGGTGTAACTGATTATAAATGCACCCGTGATGGCCAGTATCCCTCCAATTGCTTCAAAAAGCGTGAACCGTTCGTTCAGGAAAAGGATGCTTAAAGCGATTAAAAAAACCGGAAACAAATTGCCCAGAAACGAGGTCACTGAAGGATCAGGAATGGTACGGATGGCCAGAAAAAACGTAATATTCGAACCCAGATCGATTGCAGCCAGCAGGATCAGCAAACCAAAGACTTTCCGGGGAAAGGCCATTATCTCCGTTATCTTTCCCGAGAAAATGGCCAGCAACAAATTAAGCAGAAAGGCAATCCCAAAATAATAAAGGCCGAACTGGGCCAACTTAACCTGATTCAGTCCGGCTTTGCTAAAAACATACAGGCTTGAAAATGCAATGGTTCCAGCCATCGCCCATACATAACCTTTCCATTGTTCTGATTGTTTTTCTGCCATTTCTGAAAATAGGAAGGAGAAACCTCGTGATTGAAATTTCTCCTTGATGAACAACTGAAATTCTATCTGAGGTGTTCGGTCAATAATCTGATTTCAATGGACGGAGAAATATTTTCGTACAAAATATTGTAAACTGCTTCTGAAATCGGCATGTTCACCCTGAATTCCTCATTGATCTCCTTAATGGATTTTGCTGCATAATAACCTTCAGCCACCATGTGCATCTCAAGTTGTGCCGACCGCACCGAATATCCTTTGCCAATCATGGTTCCAAAGGTACGGTTGCGCGAAAACTGGGAATAAGCCGTTACCAGCAAGTCTCCCAAATAAGCCGAACTCTTGATATCGCGGGTAATCGGGTGAACTTTATCTACAAATCGTTTGATTTCCTGAATGGCATTCGAAATCAGGACCGCCTGAAAATTATCTCCATAGCGCAAACCATGAACAATTCCGGAGGCAATGGCGATAATGTTTTTGAGTACAGAAGCATATTCAGTTCCATAGATATCGTCGGAAACATGGGTGCGGATATACGGACATTCCAAACGGAAGGCAAAGGCACGGGCCTTTTTGACATCCGGACAGGCAATGGTGAGGTACGACAAGCGTTCCAGCGCAACCTCCTCGGCATGGCAAGGTCCGGCAATTACCCCAATCCGTTCGTACGGAATATTGAAATACTGATGAAGATATTGTCCGACAATCAGATTGTCTTCAGGAACAATCCCTTTGATGGCCGAAACCACAAATTTCTGGCTTAAATCAACCGTCAGGCCAGTCATGGCATCTTTTAAAAAGGCAGAAGGAATGGCCAGAATGACAATATCCACTCCATCGATGGCCGCATTGATGTCGGTAAAAAAGTTCAGCCGGCTCACGTCAAATTCAACGCCGCGCAAGTAGCTGGGATTGTGCTTGAAACGTTTGAATTGTTCAATATTGTCAGGGTTCCGGAAATACCAGTTGATGCTATCGACATTGTGCAAAAGAATTTTTGCCAGAGCCGTTGCCCAACTTCCACTTCCGATAATTGCTATTTTTGAGTTTGAAAACATTTCTGATCTTTCTGAATTACGACAACCATTTATTCACCTCATCCAGGCTCGGGTTGTCCAAACCAAGTTTATTTTTTTTGTTGAACCCGCAAATGTCGTTAAAAAATTTTCCGGCCTTCATCTCTTTTAAATCTTTCACTTTTTTAACTCCAATTTTCCGGATTACTTCAATCCATTCGGCAGTAATCCCCAACTCCAAAAATTTTTCATCCGGATCGCTGGTCTCGGCAGGTTTTTCAGGTTTCATCTGAGGAAAGAAAAGAACATCCTGAATCGACAAATTGTTGGTCATGAACATGGTCAAACGGTCGATCCCGATCCCCATTCCTGAAGTTGGCGGCATACCGTATTCCAAGGCACGCAGGAAATCCTGGTCGATGAACATCGCTTCATCGTCGCCCTTTTCCGACAGTTTCATCTGATCTTCAAAACGTTCGCGCTGATCAATCGGATCGTTTAATTCTGAATAGGCATTGGCCAGTTCTTTCCCGTTGACCATCAGTTCAAACCGTTCGGTCAAACCCGGAACGGAGCGATGTTTCTTGGTCAGTGGCGACATCTCGACCGGATAGTCGATGATGAAGGTTGGCTGAATATAATGATGCTCACATTTTTCACCAAATATTTCATCAATCATCTTTCCCTTGCCCATCGTTTTATCGGTCTCGATGCCAAGCTGTTTGCAGATGTCGCGGAGCTCCTCTTCGGTTTTTCCGGAGATTTCAAACCCGGTATGTTCCCGAATGGCTTCGTACATGGTCACCCGCTTGAATGGGCGCTGGTAATCAATTTCAATTTCGCCCAGCTGGACTTTCGTCGTTCCGTGCAGGGCGATGGCAACGCGTTCAACCATTTCTTCGGTGAAATTCATCATCCAGAGGTAGTCTTTGTAGGCTACATAGATTTCCATCACGGTAAATTCAGGATTGTGAGTGCGATCCATTCCTTCGTTCCGGAAGTCTTTGGCGAACTCATATACGCCATCAAATCCGCCAACAATCAGGCGTTTCAGGTAAAGTTCATTCGCAACCCGCAAATAGAGTGGTATATTCAGTGCATTGTGATGAGTAATAAATGGACGTGCCGTTGCGCCTCCCGGTATGGATTGCAAAATGGGCGTTTCAACTTCAAGGTAACCTTGTTCGTTGAAAAACTGCCGCATAGTATTGATTATTTTCGACCGTTTCAGGAAGGTATCTTTCACATAGGGATTGACAATCAGATCAACATATCGTTGCCGGTAACGCATTTCCGGATCGGTAACTGCATCGAACAATTGTCCGTCCTTTTCTTTGACAATAGGCAAAGGACGCAAAGATTTACTCAGCACAAAAAGTTCTTTTACATGAACCGAAAGCTCGCCCACCTGGGTAATGAAGGCAAAACCCTTGACTCCCACTACATCGCCAATATCGAGCAACTTCTTAAACACCTCGTTGTAAAGGGTTTTATCTTCGTCAGGACAAATCTCGTCGCGATTTACATAAAGCTGTAATCTTCCGGTTGAATCCTGCAATTCAGCAAACGAGGCTTTACCCATAATCCGGCGGCTCATGATGCGACCAGCCAAAGCTATTTCCTGAAAGTTATTCAATTCAGCACTGTAATTTTCTTTGATTTCGAGAGTGGAAACATTTACAGGGAATTCAGCTGCCGGGTAAGGATCTATGCCTAACTCCTTCATTTTCTGTAAGGAGTTCCTCCTGACAATTTCCTGTTCGCTTAATTCTGTTAGACTCATTCTGTCGGAACTAATTCGGTTTTCTAAAAAATTTCACGCAAAGATAGCAAACTATTACAAATTGGAATTATTAACAAAATGTCAATTAATGAATAGGATTTGTTTTCCAGTTCTGCGTTCATTTTTTATCTTTGAGAAATTTTTGCGCAAAACGTAATTGTTCTAAACGAAACGAATGGATAAGGTCTGGAATATTAAAAAAGAGGGCGACATCAATATTATTAAACATTTATCAGTAGCGCTAAATGTCAATATGGTTGTAGCCAATCTTTTAGCTCAAAGAGGCGTCAGCACGTACGCCGAAGCCCAGGCTTTTTTCCGGCCAAAACTGACCGATCTCCACGATCCTTTTCTGATGAAAGACATGGACAAAGCGGTGGAAAGATTGGAACGGGCAATTGATAATCAGGAGAAAGTTTTGGTATACGGCGATTACGACGTGGATGGTACAACTTCGGTGGCCATGATGTACCAATTCCTTCGCTCACGGCTGCAAAACCTCGACTATTATATTCCCGATCGGTATTCTGAAGGGTATGGAATTTCAAAAGCCAGCATACTTTATGCTGCCGAACAAAATATTTCGCTGGTTATTGTGCTCGATTGCGGAATCAAAGCCATCGAGAAAATTAAGATGGCAAAAGAACTGGGTATTGATTTTATCATCTGCGATCACCACAATCCGGATGAAACCATTCCTGATGCCATAGCTGTTTTGGATCCCAAAAGACCTGATTGCTGCTATCCGTACAAGGAACTTTCGGGCTGCGGAGTAGGCTTCAAACTTCTTCAGGCATTTTCGGTAAAAAACAATATTCCATTTTCCGAATTAGCTGAATTACTGGACCTTCTCGTGGTTAGTATTGCTTCCGACATTGTTCCGGTAACCGGAGAAAACAGGGTTTTGGCCTATTATGGCCTGAAAAAACTCAATTCTTCACCAAGTATCGGCCTGAAAACGATCATGCAATATTCGGGTTTGAATTCCGAAGAAATATCGGTCAGTGATATCGTTTTCAAGATCGGCCCACGGCTCAATGCCTCCGGAAGAATTGAACACGGCAAAAAATCGGTGGCCATATTGACTTCCACCAACGAAGATGCCGCACTTTTACTTGGCGACGAAATCAATTCGTACAACGAAATCCGGAAAACGCTCGACCGTGACATCACTCTGGAAGCCTTGGAAATGATTCAGCGCGATCCGGTGCATGAAGGCAAAAATGCAACTGTTTTATACAACCGCGACTGGCACAAAGGAGTCGTTGGGATCGTTGCTTCGCGGCTTACCGAACACTTTTACCGGCCAACGGTAGTTTTGACCGAATCGAATGGGCTGGCCACCGGATCGGCACGATCGGTGCGCGATTTCGATTTGTATGAAGCCATCGGCGCCTGCAGCGATTTGCTCGAATCGTATGGGGGGCACATGTATGCGGCAGGCCTGACTTTGAAAATCGAAAACATTTACGAATTTTCGAAACGCTTTGAAGACATCGTAACCAAACAGATAACCAACCAACAGCAGACCGAATCGATTGAAGCGGATGCCAAAATTTACCTTTCAGATATCACCCCGAAATTTTACCGGCTCCTCAAGCAATTTGCCCCGTATGGCCCGCACAATATGGTGCCGGTTTTTGTTACTGAAAATGTGTTGGATAGCGGTACCAGCCGTTCAGTAGGAAAGAACCAGGAACATCTCAAACTGGAATTAATTGAGCCAACCAGTAATTCATCAAAATTTGCCGGGATTGCTTTTAACCAGTCTCATCATATTGATGCCATCACTCAAGGCCTTCCTTTCGATATTTGCTATTCGATTGCTGAAAATGAATTCCGTGGAAAAACAAACCTCCAACTTTACATCAGGGATATCAAGTCGAAAATGTATTGATCCGATCTGAAGAAAAATTTCGAGTTTTTACCTGATCTGTTGGCAAATAAACTGATGAAAAGGTGTGTTTGAAATCGTTCAGAACAAACAATCGATCTGGCATAAACGTTCTACTCTTGTCGAAGATCAAAAAATCGAAAAAAATAAATCCCAAAATTTCAACTCAAAAAGATGCCAGTAAATATTCCGGAAACGGCCCAGAAACGAATTGTGATTATCGGTGCAGGTTTTGGTGGCCTTAAACTGGCTCAAAAGCTCATCGGATCGGGTTACCAGATTGTACTCATTGATAAGAACAATTACCACCAGTTTCAGCCCCTGTTCTATCAGGTTGCCAGTGCCGGGATCGAACCCAGTTCCATCCTTTTCCCACTCCGGAAAATTTTTCAGAAACAAAAAGATGTGTACATCCGGGTTGGCGAGGTTTATTCGGTCGACACTCAAAAAAAAGAACTTCAGACCAGTCTCGACACGGTTTGGTATGATTATCTGGTCATTTCTACCGGAGTAAATTCCAATTTTTTCGGCATGAAAAACATGGAAGAATTTGCCATTCCAATGAAATCGGTTTCGGAAGCAATGGCACTTCGTAACCGTCTTTTGCAAAGTTTTGAGAAAGCGGTGACCTTACGCGATCAGAATGCCCGGAAAGCATTACTGAATGTGATCATCGTGGGCGGTGGACCCACCGGGGTTGAAGTAGCCGGGGCCATTGCTGAAATGAAGAAGTTCGTACTTCCCAAAGATTATCCCGACCTGAACTTTGATCTCATGCAGATCAGTTTGATCGAAGGGTCTCCAGTGCTTTTGGGTGGTATGTCGAAGCACGCTTCGGCAAAAGCCTTTTACTACCTGAACAGGCTAGGTATAAACGTTTCCTTAAATACGCGGGTCACCGATTTTAATGGAAGTATTCTCACCTTTGGTGATGGATCCACCATTGAAACGAAAACCGTGATATGGGCAGCAGGAATCAGCGGAGTTGTACCTGACGGATTTCAAAAAGATACCATAGGAAGGGGGAACAGGCTTCAGGTTGACCTATACAACCGAGTCAACGGTTTTGAGGACATTTTTGCCATCGGCGACGTATCGGTCATGCAAACACCCGAACATCCCAACGGACACCCGCAAGTGGCTCAGGTTGCTATTCAGCAGGGAAGAAATCTGGCACAAAGTTTTATCAACATGAAGAGAAATTCAGGTTTGCATCCGTTCCGGTACATCGACCGCGGGTCGATGGCAACGATTGGAAGGAACCGTGCCGTTGCCGATCTTTCTTTCCTGAAATTCAGCGGGCTGATTGCCTGGTACACCTGGATGTTTGTGCATCTGATGGCAATTGTTGGCGTCAAAAACCGGCTTTTGATCTTCATCAACTGGATGTGGAATTACCTGACCTACGACCAATCACTTCGGCTGATTTTATGGGCGGCAAAGAAAGACCCAAATAAAGTGATTTCTCCGCTGGACAGGCAATAGAATATTGTACAAATCCGGTAATAAAGAGAATTTCAAAGTTCTTAATCCAAACCTATCCATTTATCTTTAGAATCATACAGTCAGCTATAAATCAGATTCTACTTATAGAAAATATAGTACCAAAAGGTATTTCCAAACCCTTTAAACAACGCTTGTTGAGCTGATGCCTTGTTGTTCCCGAACTGTTTAAAAGTTTGCAGATAGCTTGTAAACCGGTCAATCGTTTCCTGCCTGATGTTCAAATGATCAACAACCTCAGCATGACCGATCCCAAGAGTTTTGTATGCAACCACTGCTTCTTCAATATTAACCGGAAGATATTCTCCTGATTTATTGTTATACAAATGCAAATTGCTAATTATCCCGTTGAAATCTTTTTTCAATAAAAAGAACGCCATTTCGTAGTCCAACGCTTTTTGGTTTCCTGGATTGCCGTTTAAGGCAGCCGCCAGATTGAGCATTGGTTCGCTGGCTAGTATAAAAAAATCATTACCTGATTTCATTTTCCGTTTGGCGCCAAGTTCTGCATTTTGGTCGATCGAAGCTTCATTGAGTGCCAGTTTTCTGAACTCTTCAGCAACTTTCCGGTAAAAGAAAGTACCGTTTAAAAAATCGATGTACTTCCCGGCCATCCTGGTGTTTCCATTGATTAATTCGGTTTTAATCAGCATTTTCAATCCTTCCGGCGTAAAGCCATTCATCACCATGTTTTCGTAAGCCCAGCGATGTGCTTCGTTGATCATTCCAATCGAATAATAAAAATATCCTCCGCGCCGCAGTATTTCAGACGACATTTCCCACGGCAAAAAAAGTGTTTTGGCATCCGAACTTTGCGGAAATTCAAACAATCGGTCAGCCAGTTGACCTTTTTCGCTGAGGGAGATATTATTTAAAAAACTCGTCAAAATATTAGCAGACGGGTTCTTTCGATTAAATTCGATGACTTCGTCGAACTTTTCCAGGTAAAAAAGCTTCTCGACCCTAAAATAATGTTTGTCCTTTGGGCTAATCTGCTTTCCAACTAACAGTAACGAAGCAGTAATAATTAAAACCGGAATTCCTAAGTCAACAAAAGGTCCGGAGAAAGGCTTTTTATGCAAAAAGTTCAGCTTCAGCAAAGAAATTGCGGGAAGCAGAATCAGAACAGCAGCAAGGGCAAAATAGATCCGCAGGTGCCAGTCAGGCAAAGAAGCCTTAAATGGGTATGCTAACAATTCCCTGAGGCTGAAATAGAAAAAATATTCTTTGGATAAATACAGAAATACCATGAATAAAAGCCACAAAACAACAATCTGAATTACAGCCCGCTTTTCTTTTTTGAGAATCAAATGCAGGGAATATTGCAGTGCAAACATCAGCGCCAGACTTCCGGTTAAAAAATACCAAAACGGGAAAACAAAAACAGGAATCCAACCTTTCAAAATCCGGTCAGTCTTAACTGCAAAATAAAATCCTATCAGCTGAAGGATCATTCCCAAGCCGTTGAAAAGCAAAGTATGATAGTCCGACTGAAGGTAAAACAAGATTCCGGCAATTACAAATGGAAGAATCAATGAATGCTCCTCCGAATAACATTTTTGAATTTGCTGAACCAGAAAGGCAGAAAGCACAATTACAGCCGCCAGAATGAATGCGCCGGCTGCAGGATAAAAGTAAAATGCCGTGAGAAATTCCGACAAATACATCAACATTCCACCGGGGCGATTGAAATGTCCAAAGAAATATTCCAAAGAAGTTAAAAACAATCCTCCCTTTTCCTGAAAGAAGAAGACATAGTCAATGAGGAAAAAGAAAAAAGAAAAGGTAACCAGTCCCAACAAAAGGTAAGGAAAATAAATCTCAATGAACCTTGACTTTGGTATAATTCTATTCATGTTGTTGTATTTCTGCCATTTGTATTAATTCTTCGACCATTTAGCCTGATTGGCAGGTTCTTCGGCAACTCTGCGGATTTCCCCAGGATCCAATTCGATTTTTGAATCAGAAAATTCCGGAATATTGTAGGTTTTCAGGAAATGATCGTAAAATGTTGGATCCTTTTGTGGAAGAATAAAAGGTTTCTGTTCATTTCCGTTTTCATCGAAGTAAACCAGGTATGGTCGTGCAGTCAGACCGTCGTCGCGTTTGCTGCTGAATACCAGCCATCGGCTGTTTGCCGACCAGGAATGGTAGCTTTCGGCAAAATCGCTGTTCGACTTCAGTGGCCTCACTTCCAACGTTTCCAGGTTGATCAGGTAAAGATCGGCCTCTTTGTGCCAGATCGGGAAACTTCCAAAGTTGTGATAAGTAAACACCAACGATTTGCCGTCGGGAGAAATCCGGGCAAAGGAGGCGCTTTTCCCCAAAGCCGAAGCATTGAAAACCAATTCGGGCTGTCCAAATTTTCGCGATTCGCTGTCAAAAGCCGCACGAAAGAGATCGTATTTGATTTCGCGGTAATCGAATTGCTTGCCTACCTGTATGGTACGGCTGAAATACAAGTATCTCCCGTCGGGCGACCATTCAGGGTAAGTATCCATAAATTGGTGGTCATTTCCCAATCCGGCATCCATCATTTCGTCTTTATCCACATCATACAATACAATCGTCGAAGCCAGATCGGTAACTTCTATCTTTTTCAGTTCACTCGAATGGAACTGCTGCACAATGTTGTTGGAGGAAAATGCAATAAACTTTCCGGAAGGGTGCCAGCGGGGATAAACCGCTCCATTTGCCATTTCTTTGGTTTTCAGGTTGAACTTCTTAAGCTCACCTTTTTGAACGAAATATGTACCGCCCATCGAACCGCGCATGTGGAACATTAATCTTGAAGTTTTTCCCTGATTGAGTGAGTGGCAGTTCACACAATTATGATCGACCACGCTGTTTTCGATGATAGAACTTTCATCAAAATTCTCAAGATTCCGTTGCTTGATGCTGATTTCCGACCAGCTTTCGTATCCCGGAAGCAGCAAGCGATAAACCAGGTATGGATCGATTTTCTGGGTGGAAATAAAATTGGAAATGGGCTTAAATTGACTCCACTCATTTTTATTCTTCACAAAAACGTCCATTGTCAAAACACCTCCTGCATTTCCTTCCAGCAACTTTTTCCAGGCAGCTTGCGGTATATCAATAATTCCAACTCCTGAAGATATTTCAATTGTTTTACCTTTAGCTGTTGAAATTTTCACCTGGAACGATTCGCCGGGTTCGGAGATGACAAAATTCATCGGGGCAATGTTGCAGGGAATAGTCAAACTGGAGTAATCGGGTTTGATGTGCGCCTGTCTGTTGATTTGATGAATCGTCCCATTTGGCCTTGATAAACATGCAGAAAGTAAAATCATAAAGAAAACCCAACAAATTCTATATTTCAGATTCATTATTCCGGCGATTTACATCTTTTTTGAGGATGCGAAAATTAGAAAAAATATCGGTTCCCTTTTGTTTTTACTGACTCAATTTCAATCCTATGAGTAAAAATACGAAGATTCGCTAAACGATATCTTCAACATGCCATTTCTAAAACGATGGTCAATGAGTTTGGTCAATACCGATTTTTCAACTATTTTTAGCCGACATGCTATCTGTGCCCTTGATATTTCTGGCTATACGCGATAGTTGCGGGTCATGATCTTTATTGGGTAACTCTTCAATTAAGTAAATGCTTTGCGAATTATGAATACCTCAATATCTAAAAATAAAAACCTGTATCTGGGCCTCGACCTTGGCTCAATCTCACTAAATACTGTAATTGTTGATCAAGATCAAAATGTTCTTGAAAATCACTATGATCTTTGTCACGGACAACCATTCCTGGTACTCAGGAAACGGCTGACAGCCCTTTTGACTGAGTATGAGCCGGAAGAATTTAAACTTCTGGGTATTACCGGAACCGGCGGAAAACTGGCTGCAGAATTGATTGGTGGCCAATTTATTAACGAGATTATTGCGCAATCGAAGTCGGTATCGAAGCTTTATCCGGAAGCAAAAACGATCATTGAAATGGGAGGTGAAGATTCCAAGTTGATCTTCATGGATAAGGGCGAAGGGAATGCCTTTTCAAGTCTGGCCGATTTCAACATGAACAGTATTTGTGCGGCAGGTACCGGCTCATTTCTCGATCAGCAAGCCAAACGCATCGGGGTTTCCATCGACAAGGAATTTGGAGCCATGGCGCTCCTGTCAGAAAATCCACCTCACATTGCCGGTCGTTGTAGCGTGTTCGCCAAGAGCGACATGATTCACCTTCAACAAATTGCCACTCCGGTTCATGATATTGTGGCAGGTTTATGCTTTGCGGTTGCCCGGAATTTCAAAAGTAACCTGGCCAAAGGAAAGGAATTGGTCAAACCCATTATTTTTCAAGGCGGGGTTGCGGCTAATGCTGGTGTAATCAATGCTTTCAAAAAAATACTGAATCTTGAGGACGGAGAATTAACTATTCCTGAATACCATGCTTCCATGGGAGCTTTGGGTGCAATTTTTTACGTGATGGAATCTCCGGACGGAAGTCTTCCTTTCAAAGGCATCCACAATTTGGAGCGCTACCTGCTCAAATCCAATGGCAGCAGCCAGGGACTTCCGGTCCTTATAGAATCGGCTGCAATCCTGAATAAAAATTCATTTAGACTAAATGGACAGTTGAATTATCCGGTATATTTAGGAATTGACGTCGGATCGCTAAGTACCAATGTTGTGTTAATCGACGATTTTGACCGGGTTATTGCACGACGTTATTTGCCTACGGCCAGCCGCCCGCTTGAAGCAATCAAACGCGGACTGCAGGAAATATACGAGGAAGTGGGAATGAAAGTGGACGTAAAAGCCGCCGGAACAACCGGTTCTGGACGATACCTCACCGGAGATTTTATCGGCGCCGACGTGATTCAAAACGAAATTACCGCTCAGGCAACCGCTGCCATTGCCTACGACCCAACCGTTGACACGATTTTTGAAATTGGAGGACAGGATTCGAAATACATCAGCATTGAAGATGGCGTCGTGGTAGATTTTGAAATGAACAAGGTTTGCGCCGCTGGCACTGGTTCGTTTTTGGAAGAACAAGCCGAAAAGCTGGATATCAATATTATAGAAGAATTCGGGACTTTGGCCCTGAACGCCGAAAAGCCTACATCGCTAGGTTGCCGGTGTACCGTATTCATCGAATCTGACCTGAATGCCAATCAGCAGCAAGGGGAAAAAAACACCAATCTGGTCGGCGGACTGGCTTATTCCATCGTAAACAACTATATTCAGAAGGTGGTTGGCAGTAAAAAAATCGGAGACAAAATATTCTTTCAGGGTGGTGTGGCCAATAATAAAGGCGTGGTAGCAGCTTTCGAGCAAGTTACCGGAAAGTCAATCGTGATTCCTCCCAATTTTGATGTGACTGGCGCTATTGGCATGGCGATGCTGGCCCGCGAAAAATTCCAGGAAACCGGACAATCGAGTTTTAAAGGGTTTGAGGTGAGGAATGCTTCTTATTCGCTGGATAAATTCACCTGCAAGGATCGCAATTGCCACAACCTTTGCCAAATAAGGATGGTAAAAGTGGAAGGCGAAAAGAGACCACTTTTTTATGGCGGAAGGTGCGAAAAATATGAGATTTCAGGCCGAAAGAAAAAAACGGACGATATCCCGAACCTGCTTGAAGAACGGGAAAAACTTCTTTTAGGCGATTATTCTGAAGACAAAAACAAAGGCGCCATTTCGATTGGAATTCCACGTGAACTGGTACTTTTTTATCAGGAGTTCCCATTTTGGCGGACGTTTTTCACCGAACTTGGATTTCAGGTCGTACTTTCGAAACCTACCGACCGTGCTTTGGTTTCCAAATCGTTGGAAATGCTTACCTCCGAAACCTGTTTCCCGATTGAAGTGGTTCATGGGCACATTGTCGATCTTCTGGATAAAAATATCGATCATGTTTTTGCACCGTTTGTGGTCAATGCAAAACCATCAGTCAACAATCCTTCGTCAAATTGCAATTGTCCCTGGATCCAGTCGTACCCGTTTATGGTGCGCGCGGCACTGGCTTCGCATCCCGGGAAAGAAAAACTCCTCATTCCTACCTTTCATCCCCGTTTTTCGGACAGCCTTTTTGTAAAAGAAATGACAGCTTTTATGAAGCGCCAATTTGGTATTGGCAGCAAAGCAGTAAAAAATGCACTTCATCTGGCCCAGGAAAAACAGTCCGGCTTTGAAAAATCCTTGATAGACAGGGGCAGCGAGATACTAAACAATCTGCCTGAAAACCGGGAAGCGATGGTTATACTTGGCAGGGTTTACAATTCAGGCGATCCTGAACTGAATTTAAGGTTAGTCGAAAAGCTGATCAACCTCGATGTACTTCCAATTCCGCTTGATTTTCTGCCGTTGAATGATGAAAACATTTTTGATGAATTCCCGAATATGTATTGGCCAGGTGGACGAAAAATACTCGCCGGAGCCCGGATGATCGCCAAAAATGAAAAACTGTACGGAGTTTATATCAGCAATTTCCGATGCGGACCGGATTCCTTCCTGCATCATTTCGTAACCGAAACGCTGAAAGGAAAACCTTCCATCCAGATTGAAATTGATGAGCATTCGGCTGATGCCGGGCTTATTACCCGTCTGGAAGCTTTTCTGGATAGCATCCGGAAGAAAAACAGAAAAAGCCATACTTTTAAAAGCAGTATATCCAAAGATTTTAAGCAGGTCACTCCTACCCGCGACCGGGTTTTGTACTGGCCTTACATGCACGATGGTTCGTTCATAGCAGCAGCAGCGGCCCGAAGCTGCGGAATTGAATCGTATGCCTTACCGGTTCAAACTCACGCCGACCTGGAAATTGGGCGAAAATATACTTCGGCCAAGGAATGTTTCCCGATGATTTGTACCACCGGTTCATTTATCAAGAAATTGCAGGAGCCGGGAATCGATCCTGCCAAAGTGAGTTTCTTCATGCCCGACCACAATGGACCATGCCGGTTTGGACAATATAACCAGTTGCAGAAAGTTATTTTTGACCGGTTGAATTTGAAAGATGTCAAGATTGTTTCTCCTTCCAATGACGAGTCCTATTCGGATATTACTCCGGGAAACGGCTCCAAATTCAGGATGAATGTCTGGAAAGGATTTGTGGCTGTCGATATCATCCGGAGACTTCAGCAGCAATACCGGCCGTATGAACGAACAGAAGGCTCTACCGACCAGGTTTATCAGGAATCTTTAGAGCAGATCGTGAAATGCATCGAAAACAGCGCCAAAGGGCTGGCCGATACTTTGGAAGATTCAGGAAAGAAATTCAAAGCCATTGAAATCCGGAAGATACCAAGAAAACCCGTGGTTTCGATTGTGGGAGAAATCTTTATGCGTGACAACAGTTTTTGTAGCGGAAACATTGTTAAACGGCTGGAGGCTCTGGGAGCAGAAACATTAATGGCTCCATTTTCAGAATGGTTTGTATATTCGACTTACCGGTACACCCGCGACAGCAAGTGGAAAGGCGATTATGCCGGAATTGTGAAATCAAAAATTCAGGAATTTGCCCAACACACTTCCTATCGGAAACTCATCAACTCGGTAGAAGAACTTCTGGATGTTGATAAGGATGTCTCACTGGAAACCATGCTGCAATTAACCGAACCGTATGTTCATAAAGATTATGATGGCGATCCGGTAATGGCTATTGGCAGTGCTTCAGCGCATACCAAAAAAGGTGTTTCAGGAATTTGCAACGTCCTGCCTTTTACCTGCATGCCCGGAACTTTAATCTGTTCCATTTCGGGTGCATTCAGGAAAGATCACAATAACATACCATGGGTCGACCATGCCTATGATGGACAGGATGATGCTTCGATTGATACCCGTTTACAGGCATTTATGTATCAGGTGAAGGAATATCAGCAACGCGAAAACAGCCGCAGTCTGGCTCCGTTTATCTACTGAAAAATCGTTTCATCAGAAGAAATTCGTTCGATTTTTATTTCGTGAAGAAAGAAAAGACGGTATTGTTGAAAAGTTCGGGGCGTTGCTGACAAACACCGTGATTCGAGTCAGGGAAAATGCACAGAGAAGCGCCTGGGATTGACTGAGATATTTTTACGGTATGTTCGGTTTTGATCATATCATGATCTCCAGCCATTACCAACACCGGACAATGAATCTGCTTCAGGTTCCCATAGGAAATATTGGGTTGATCGATCATCATCTGAACCAAAGCAATCTGCGCTTTTGAAGCATCTGCAGGATGGGCCACAAAGTCTTTCATTCCCTGGATATCGGCATTGGATAATGCTGATGAATCAGGCACCGTATTCGCCCCCGAAACAGCCAGTTTCCTGACTTTTTCGGGACAATTCATCGCCATCAGGATTCCATCTATTCCTCCATCGCTCCAACCCAGAACATTGGTGGTTTTGACATTCAAGAAATCAAGCAATGCACAAAAATCGGATGCCATGAGTTCGTAGGAAATCCTTTCGGGTGATCCGCCTGATTTCCCCTGCAAACGGCTGTCGATAGCAATAACCTGGTAGTATTTTTCAAAAAACGGAATTTGATTGCTAAAAGCATTGATTGAACCGCCATTTCCATGAAGCAAAATCAGAGGCTCACCGCTTCCATAAACCTCGTAATATAAATTGATCCCGTTCACCTGAGCATAGTGGCCTGCACTCGGATTATTACCGTAATCGACTGAAACACGCTGAGCAAAATTAATGTTTGTAAAAATGATCAAACTGGTCAGGACACTCAAGATGAATTTCATAGACTACAGAATTTGAATTAATTACGTTTTGAATAGTCTGGCATAGCCCGGATAAGCATTCAAAGACATGAAATCAAAATCAATCAGCTTTTGCTGAACTAATGGCAATTGTTCAACGATTTCACGGGCATGGGTTCGGTCTGTCGCTTCAAGAACCAACACGGCATACTGTTCGTCCGTAAAATAGATCTCACGGATCAGCCCTTGCTGCTGAAGTACCCAAACTTTTCGAGCTTCAGCTTCCAGAAAAGGAGCATAATCAGAGTCTTTCACTCCCTGAATTTCTTTTTCGATGGCTAGTAACTTCATGATTTATCTTTTTATCGGGTGATGGAAGTAAAAACTCTCGAGTTGCTGAATGTTGCCTGTTCAAGCGCATTTTTATCGTGAGAACAGATGACCAACACTACAAAAATGGGATAATATTTTCATTCCGTGAAGAATTCAATCTAAAGTCCTACTTTTTTCTAAAGGATTGTATTTTTTCTGAAACAGATCCTCGTTCAGTGATCCGAATCAACCGTAAAGCAAGGCTTCCAAAAAAACCGGGTTTTAGAATATATCTGACAACCTTTACAACCTTCTGGTCTCTTTGTTTGATCAACATTTCAACTTCATTTTCTGAAGTCTGAGCCAATTGATTGGCGAATTTCCAGGCACCGTCGCGTGCCAGTTTCATGCTGAAATCAACCAGGTAATCATCGACTTTTCCGCTCCATTTCAGGATATATTTTAATACAGGCCAAACCACTGACAGATCATTTTCAACTTCGTGCACCATCGAAGACAATATTTCGTTGATCTTATTAAAATCGTTTTCAAGATCTTTCAGGCCTTGACCTTTTGAAACATTGGCTGCAGCAATCCCAAGATCAAGGTTGATGTGCGCGTTCATGCCCATCAGCAAGTGTTGCAAAACAATGGGCCAATAACTGGAAGTCAGATCAAATGCCGCTTTCCACGATGTTGTTGTCTTTTCATCCAGGCGATAGGCATAATAAGCTTCGAGATACCTTTTGGCAAAAGCTACATCTAATTGTTCCATTCGCAGACCATCGTCAAAGAAACCTGATGCTATTCTTTCCTTAACCTTGATGGTTACTTTTTGGTATAGAGCAGCAAAGTTTCCCATGGGTTCATTATTCCTTTCTGAATCGAGAATAATGGTTTCCAACAGAACAATGATTTCGTCAATTGTTTTGATTTGCGCCAGATCTCTCATTGCCAGTGCTAAAATTTCCTCATTAATCTGCAATTTAACTGACTTCGACGCTGGAATCTTCACTATTCAAAATCGCTCAACTTTTTGTGAGGTCAACCGCTTCATCAAAGTCTTCTGCCTTTTTAGGCCTGTTTCAATTTTTCAACATCAAACTTTTTCATTTGCATGAATGCTTTGATAACCCGTTCAGATCGGGAAGGATCGCTCATTAATTTTCCCAGAATAGTCGGAACGATTTGCCATGAGACCCCAAACTGGTCTTTAAGCCAGCCACATCGCTCAGCTTCGGGAACGGCAGAAAGCCTTTCCCAATAATAGTCAATTTCGTCCTGTGTATCACAGTTTACAACAAACGAAACGGCTTCATTAAAGCCGAATTGATGAGGCATCGAACTATCCATCGCCATAAAAACCTTTGCACCAAGCCGGAATTGAGCATGCTTGATGGTTCCTTCCACATCATGATCAGAGGCCGAATACCTCGCGATAAGTTTAACCGATGACCCTTGAAATACCGAAGTATAAAACTGAATGGCTTGTTCTGCTTTCCCTGCCATCGATCTGGCAAACATGAGGGTAGGTGTGAATTTCTGACCAACATCTTCCACCTTGCCATAGGTAAGTTGCCAGTTAACCCCAAACCGATCCTGAACCCAGCCATACTTTTCGCTCCAATCGTATTTATCGAGCGGCATCAATGCCGACCCGCCATCGATAAGGCTTTTCCATGACCGGTCAACTTCTTCATGTGTTTCACAAACCACATAGAATGAAACTGACGGATTAATCTTGAAATGAGGACCACCATTCAGGAGCATGAATTTCTGTCCGGAAGATTCAATAATAACTACCATTGGGTTTTCGGAAGTAATAGCTAAATCGGGGAAAACAGAACAATAAAATTGGGCCGCTTCCTTGGCTTTCCCATCAAACCAAAGGCAAGTATAAATTGGATGTATCATTTTGAAGTTTTTATTTTTGTTTCAACATATTTTTTGAAGTTATCTAAAATTGCCTGCCAGCCTGCTCTTTGAAGTTCAACAGGATTTTCGCTTTCTGCCTCAAAGGTTTCAACAACCTCGGTTACGCTATTTGCCCATGAAAAAGCAACCCTCATCTTTCGTTCATCTCCAAGGGTAATTTCGATCAACTGCTGATCAATGATTCTGTTGTAAATTCCCCAAAAATCGAAACCGAAACTTCCATTTTTTGCTTCCATCCGGTAGTTAAATTTTCCTCCGGCTTCCAGGAAATTCTCGGCCCTGGTGGTTTGCCAATCGTCAGAAGCAGCATTCCAGCAAAGAATATCTTCCGGATTTATCCAGCATTTCCAGACCTGGTCCAATGGTGCACTGATTTTTGCCTGCACCGTGATTTTTGTAATTGCGTTTGATTCCATGATGCGATTATTTTTCAGAACAATTAACCATCCATTGAACTCCAAATTTGTCGGTACAACTGCCATAATAGGCTCCCCAGAACATATCCTGAAGCTCTTGCACAATAGTACCTTCGAATGATAATGCCTCGAACAGTCGTATCGCTTCAGCTTTGGTGTCCGGTTCAAGGTTAATGTAAACGTTGTTTCCCTGATTTACCTTGAAGCCCATCGATTCAGGAGCGTCAGTTCCCATCAGCAAATGTCCGCCCAAAATAGGTAATTCAACATGCATCACCAGGTTCAAATCTTCTTCAGACATTGGAGGCATTCCTTCTGCTGCAGGAATATCACGAAAACGGGAGATTCCTCCCCGACCAAATTCACCACCAAAAACTGATTTGTAAAAATTGAAAACTTCCTCCGTGTTGCGGGGAAAATTGAGATAGGTGCCCACCTGTGCCATAAAAGTCTATTTTTAAAGTTTAGACTTCCATAACAAACTGAAAATATTTTTGTTTGAATTTCAAAAGTTGTAATTTGGATATAAAAAAAGGCCGTCCCAATTTTCATTGAGACGGCCTTGTATATGAATTCTTAAAATCCTTTAAGCGATTGGTGTTGGTCCTCCAAAAGACATGGGCGAAATCATAGGATCATGACCTCTCACATTCTTTATCGTCCCGTTTACACTTTCATATTTCTGAATATTTTCCTGCAGGGCATGCATCAAACGTTTGGCATGTTCCGGAGTTAAAATAATCCTGGATTTTACATTTGCTTTTGGAATTCCGGGCATTACCCTGACAAAGTCCATCACAAATTCAGAACTTGAGTGCGTAATAATTGCCAGATTGGAATAAATTCCCTGTGCCACCTCTTCGGTTAACTCAATCTGCAACTGGTTGGTATTATTCTGATCTTCCATGATTAATTTCTTAATAGCGATCTGAATCTTTCATTTCAACCATCTTGTCATACTCATCACGTGAGCCAACCACCAGATTCTTGTATTCTTTCAATCCGGTACCTGCCGGGATTAAGTGTCCGCAGATTACGTTTTCCTTCAATCCGTCGAGGTAATCGACTTTTCCCTGGATAGCAGCCTCGTTTAATACTTTGGTGGTTTCCTGGAAAGAAGCAGCTGATAACCAGCTACGTGTTTGAAGTGCAGCGCGGGTAATCCCCTGAAGAATCTGGCTTGAAGTAGCAGGAATTGCGTCCCTTCCTTCAACCAGGGTCTTGTCGCGGCGGCGAAGATTGGAGTTTTCGTCACGTAAACGGCGCGAAGTAATGATCATTCCCGGTTTCAAACTGTCAGAATCACCAGACTCAATCACGACTTTTTTGTTATAAATCCAGTCATTTTCGTGCAGGAATTCGTGTTTGTCGACAATTTGTTTTTCAAGGAAACGGGTATCGCCCGGATCGTCGATCTCCACTTTGCGCATCATCTGGCGAATGATCACCTCGTAATGCTTGTCGTTGATTTTCACACCCTGCATGCGGTAAACATCCTGAACTTCATTCAAAATATATTCCTGAACAGCAGTTGGGCCTTTGATCGCTAAGATATCAGACGGAGTGGTAGCACCATCCGAAAGCGGTGTTCCGGCGCGGATATAATCGCTCTCCTGAACCAGAATCTGACGTGACAGCGGAACCAAATATCGTTTAACTTCTCCGGTTTTCGAGGTGACCACGATTTCGCGGTTACCACGTTTGATTTTACCCAAAGAAATTTCACCGTCGATTTCCGAAACCACTGCAGGGTTCGATGGATTTCTGGCTTCGAATAACTCCGTAACACGTGGCAAACCACCGGTGATATCACCAGCTTTACCGGCAGCACGCGGAATTTTCACAAGAACAGCACCAGCTTCTACAATCTGACCATCTTCGACGTTCATGTGACCGCCTACTGGTAAGTTGTAGTTCCGGATGATATCACCCTTTTCGTTCAGAATGCGTAACGATGCATTCTTGGTTTTATCACGGGTTTCGATAATTACCTTTTCCTTGTAACCGGTTTGTTCATCCGATTCTTCGCGGCAGGTAACTCCATCGATCACCTGTTCAAATGATATTTTTCCCTTGAACTCCGTGATAATAACCCCATTATATGGATCCCATTCGCAAATACGCATTCCCTTTTTCACTTCCTGTCCATTCTCAATAAACAGCTTCGATCCGTAAGGAATGTTATGTGTAGAAAGTTGAATCCGTGTGTTTTTATCAATGATTCTCAATTCAGCTAAGCGGCTAACGACCATATAGTTTTTAACACCAGCTTCGTTGAACTGATCAACCACACGTAGTTCATCAATTTCAGCAATACCATCGTATTTCGAATCAATGGCCGATTGGGTTGAAATGTTTCCAGCGATACCTCCTACGTGGAACGTACGAAGAGTCAACTGAGTTCCAGGTTCACCGATCGACTGTGCGGCGATAACGCCAACAGCCTCACCACGTTGAACCATGGTACTTCCGGCCAGATTTAAGCCGTAACATTTTGCACAAACCCCCACTTTCGATTCACAGGTTAATACTGAACGTATTTCAACGGATTCGATAGGTGATTCTTCGATTTTATCTGAAACTTCGTCGGTGATAATTTCACCTGAAGCAACAATCAATTCTCCTGTCAATGGGTTGAAAACATCATGAACAGTGGTACGTCCGATGATTCGTTCAGAAAGTGAAGCCACCACTTCTTCGTTGTTTTTAATTGCAGCAGCAATCAAACCACGTAAAGTTCCGCAATCTTCTTCCTGAATAATCACATCCTGAGAAACGTCAACCAAACGACGGGTCAGATAACCAGCATCAGCTGTTTTCAGTGCGGTATCGGCCAAACCTTTACGGGCACCGTGGGTTGAAATAAAGTATTCCAAAACTGACAGACCTTCTTTAAAGTTCGCCAAAATCGGGTTTTCAATGATCTGAGAACCGGTAGACCCAGACTTCTGAGGTTTTGCCATCAAACCACGCATACCGCAAAGCTGACGAATCTGCTCTTTGGAACCACGGGCTCCTGAATCCAACATCATATAGACCGAGTTGAATCCCTGACGGTCGGTGCTCAATGTTTTCATCACCGAATTGGTGAGTTTGGCATTGGCATGTGTCCAGATATCAATTACCTGATTGTAGCGTTCGTTGTTGGTAATGAATCCCATGTTGTAGTTCATCATTACTTCTTCAACTTCTGCATAACCGGCATCAACAATTTCCTTTTTGTCATGCGGCACAACCACGTCACTTAAATTGAAAGACAATCCACCGCGATACGCCATGGTATAACCCAAATCCTTAATGGCATCAAGGAAATTAACGGTTACCGCATTGCCAGTCTTTTTATAAATATCGGCAATAATTGTACGAAGCGACTTCTTAGTCAGCAACTGGTTGATATATCCAACGGTTTTTGGAACCGATTGGTTGAAAATAATCCGACCAACAGTAGTTTCAATGATGTGTTTGAACATTTCACCGTTCTCATCAACATCTTCAACTTTCACCTTCACAATGGCATGCAAATCAATCACGCCTTCGTTGTGAGCAATGATTACTTCTTCCGTAGAATAGAAAATCATTCCTTCACCACGGGCACCCGGACGAGGTTTGGTCATGTAGTACAAACCAAGAACCATGTCCTGAGATGGTACAGTGATTGGAGCTCCATTTGCAGGGTTCAGTAAGTTGTGTGAGGCAAGCATCAGCATCTGAGCTTCCAAAACAGCAGCATTACCCAGTGGTACGTGAACAGCCATCTGGTCACCATCGAAGTCGGCGTTGAAACCGGTACAAACGAGCGGGTGCAACTGAATTGCCTTTCCTTCGACTAATACCGGCTGGAAGGCCTGAATGGACAAACGGTGCAGCGTAGGCGCACGGTTCAGCATGACAGGATGTCCTTTCAGGACGTTTTCCAGAATATCCCAAACAACCGGATCTTTTCGATCAACAATTTTCTTGGCCGATTTTACAGTCTTTACTATACCACGTTCAATCAATTTACGGATGACAAATGGTTTGAAAAGCTCTGCAGCCATATCTTTTGGAAGACCGCACTCGTGAAGTTTCAGTTTTGGTCCGATAACAATTACCGAACGGGCTGAATAGTCAACACGTTTACCCAACAAGTTCTGGCGGAAACGACCTTGCTTCCCTTTCAAACTGTCGGACAATGATTTTAATGCGCGGTTATTTTCTGTTTTTACTGCATTCGATTTCCGTGAATTATCGAATAAAGAATCCACTGCTTCCTGAAGCATACGTTTTTCGTTACGCAGAATCACTTCCGGAGCTTTGATTTCAATCAGTCGTTTCAAGCGGTTGTTGCGGATAATTACCCTGCGATACAAGTCGTTCAGATCGGAAGTGGCAAAACGGCCACCATCCAATGGAACCAACGGACGCAAATCAGGAGGAATAACAGGTACAACCTTCACAATCATCCATTCCGGACGATTGATATTCTTACTTGCACGGAAAGCTTCAACAACCTGCAAACGTTTCAAAGCTTCGTTTTTACGTTGCTGTGAAGTTTCGGTGTTGGCTTTGTGCCGAAGGTCGAACGACATTTCATCCAATTCGAGACGTTGCAATAATGAATACAACGCATCGGCTCCCATGCGGGCGATGAATTTGTTCGGATCAGAATCGTCGAGATACTGGTTTTCTTTTGGTAAAGTATCCAGGATATCCAGATATTCTTCCTCAGTCAGGAAGTCCAAATATTTAACGCCATCCTGAGCTTTAATACCCGGATGAACCACTACATATCTTTCGTAGTAAATAATTGCATCAAGCTTCTTTGTGGGTAATCCTAAAAGGTATCCGATTTTATTCGGTAACGATTTAAAATACCAAATATGAGCTACCGGAACAACCAGGGAAATGTGGCCCATGCGTTCGCGACGGACTTTTTTCTCGGTCACTTCCACGCCACAGCGGTCGCAAACGATTCCTTTGTAACGGATCCGTTTGTATTTTCCGCAGTGACACTCATAATCCTTCACCGGGCCGAAGATCCGTTCACAGAACAAACCATCGCGTTCAGGTTTATAAGTCCGGTAATTGATCGTTTCAGGTTTCAACACTTCTCCGTGAGAACGTTCGAGAACTTCTTCAGGCGAAGCCAGACTGATACCAATTTTGGCAAAGCTACTTTTAACTTTATTGTCTTTTCTGAATGCCATATATCGATGTTATTTTAACAAATTTAAATCAGGAAAATCAAAAAGATTTTACCTCAAATTAATCCAGGTTAACACTCAAACCAAGACCACGTAATTCGTGAAGCAAAACATTCAATGATTCAGGAATACCTGCCGCTGGCATTGGTTCTCCCTTCACAATGGCTTCGTAAGCTTTTGCTCTTCCCAAAACGTCGTCTGATTTAACAGTCAGAATTTCCTGCAGAATGTTCGATGCACCAAATGCTTCCAGTGCCCAAACTTCCATTTCCCCGAAACGCTGTCCTCCGAACTGAGCTTTACCGCCCAATGGTTGCTGAGTGATCAGTGAATACGGTCCGATTGAACGGGCATGCATCTTATCTTCAACCATGTGACCCAGTTTCAGCATGTAAATAATACCTACAGTTGCCGGCTGATCAAAAGGTTCACCGGTACCACCATCGCGAAGATAGGTTTTACCGAATCGTGGAACGCCAGCCTGGTCAGTATATTCACAAACCTGATCGAGGGTAGCACCATCAAAAATCGGGGTCGCAAATTTCAATCCCAATTCTTTTCCGGCCCAAGCCAAAACAGTCTCGTAAATCTGTCCGAGGTTCATACGCGAAGGTACGCCCAGTGGGTTCAGAACGATGTCAACAGGAGTTCCGTCTTCCAGGAACGGCATATCTTCGTCACGAACAATACGTGAGACTATACCTTTGTTTCCGTGACGACCGGCCATCTTATCACCAATCTGGAGTTTACGTTTTTTAGCCACATAAACCTTTGCAAGCTGAATAATACCTGCAGGAAGTTCATCACCAATAGTCACATTGTAGCGTTTCCGTTTCGAAACCGCTTCCAATTCCTTATGCTTCATGATGTAATTGTTGATAAGCGCGAAAATCATGTCGTTCTTATCTTTATCTGTCGTCCATTTTGCAGGATTAATCGTCAGATAATCAATTTCCTGAAGTTGTTTCAAGGTGAATTTGATTCCTTTGCTAATGATGTCGCCACCATAATAATCTTTTACGCCTTGACTGGTTTTTCCATTCACCAGAGTGAAAAGCTTTTCTTCCAATTTAGCACGCAAGCCGGAAGCATGACGATCAAATTCATCGTCGATCGAATCGAGCAATGGTTTGGTGGCCAATTTTCCTTTTTTATCTTTTACTACTCTTGAGAATAGCTTTTTGTCGATAATGGTTCCATTGAGCGATGGAGAAGCTTTCAGCGATGCATCTTTCACATCACCGGCTTTATCACCAAAGATTGCACGAAGCAGTTTTTCTTCCGGAGAAGGATCTGATTCGCCTTTAGGTGTAATCTTTCCAATCAGGATATCGCCCGGTTTTACAACCGCTCCCACACGGATTAATCCGTTTTCGTCCAGATTTTTGGTTGCTTCTTCGCTGACATTTGGAATATCGGAAGTAAATTCCTCGACTCCGCGTTTGGTATCACGAACTTCCAATGCATATTCATCAACATGAATTGAGGTGAAAACATCTTCCCGAACTACGCGTTCAGAAATTACAATCGCATCCTCATAGTTATAACCCTGCCATGGCATGAAAGCCACTTTCAGGTTACGTCCCAATGCAAGTTCACCACCCTGAGTGGCATAACCTTCAGTAAGAACCTGACCTTTTTTAACCCGATTGCCTTTAAAGACAATAGGTTTAAGATCAACTACGGTACCCTGGTTCGTTTTTTGAAATTTAGAAATCTTATAGGAAACCACTTCAGGATCAAAACTCACGAAACGTTCCTCTTCACTCTTATCGTAGCGAATCAAAATTTCGTCAGCATCGACAAATTCTACCACACCATCGTCTTCGGCAACGATCAAAACGCGGGAGTCAATAGCCGAACGTGCTTCCAGCCCGGTTCCAACGATAGGAGCTTCCGGACGAAGCAGCGGTACTGCCTGACGCATCATGTTCGATCCCATCAAGGCGCGGTTGGCATCATCATGCTCGAGGAAAGTAATGAGAGATGCAGCAACTGATGCAATCTGGTTCGGTCCTACATCCATCAGATTGACATCTGACTTTGGAACAATCGGATAATCACCATCCAAACGGGATTTCACCCTTGAATTAATGAAATTTCCTTCATTATCAATAGGTGCATTGGCCTGAGCAATCACTTTACTTTCTTCCTCTTCGGCAGTAAGGTAAATGACACCTTCCACCGTTAAATCTACCTTGCCGTTTTCAACTTTTCGGTAAGGAGTAGAAATGAATCCCAGATCAGTCACTTTTGCGAAAACACAAAGCGACGAAATCAGACCAATATTTGGTCCTTCGGGAGTTTCAATCGGGCACAAACGTCCGTAGTGCGTATAATGAACGTCTCGCACCTCGAAACCAGCTCTTTCACGCGAAAGACCGCCAGGCCCCAAAGCTGACATACGACGTTTGTGAGTCATTTCAGCCAATGGATTCGTTTGGTCCATAAACTGAGACAATGCATTGGTTCCGAAGAATGAATTGATTACCGATGACAGGGTCTTGGAATTGATCAGGTCGATCGGTGTAAATACTTCGTTGTCACGAACATTCATCCGTTCACGAATGGTACGGGCCATACGGGCCAGACCAACCCCAAACTGATTAAACATCTGTTCACCGACTGTGCGTACACGACGATTGCTCAAGTGGTCAATATCATCAACGTCAGTCTTTGAATTAACCAGTTTGATCAGGTATTTAATAATTTCAATAATATCTTCCTTGGTCAAAACCTGAACATTCATATCGATATTCAGATTCAACTTTTTGTTGATCCGGTAACGGCCAACTTCACCAAGGTCATATCTTTTTTCAGAAAAGAAAAGCTTATCGATTACGTCTCTTGCAGTAGCATCATCAGGCGGTTCCGCATTACGGAGCTGACGATAAATATGCAAAACAGCTTCCTTTTCTGAATTACAAGGGTCTTTCTGAAGGGTATTGTAAATAATCGCGAAATCCTGAAGATTTTGATCTTCTTTGTGAAGCAAGATCGTTTTTGCTCCAGATTCCACGATCTGATCAATATGATCATTGTCGAGAACAGTCTCGCGGTCGAGAACCACTTCGTTACGTTCGATCGATACCACTTCACCGGTATCTTCATCCACGAAGTCTTCGGTCCAGGTTTTCAGAACACGAGCAGCCAGTTTACGGCCAACGATTTTCTTTAACCCAGATTTCGACACTTTAATTTCATCGGCCAGATCGAAAATTTCAAGGATATCCTTGTCGCTTTCGAAACCAATTGCACGAAGCAAGGTGGTTACCGGCAATTTTTTCTTCCGGTCGATATAGGCAAACATGACACTGTTGATGTCGGTTGCGAATTCGATCCATGATCCTTTAAAAGGAATGATCCGGGCGGAATAAAGTTTTGTACCATTTGCATGCATGCTCTGTCCGAAGAAAACTCCGGGAGAACGGTGCAACTGCGAAACGACAACACGTTCGGCCCCATTGATGACAAATGTTCCTCTGGGTGTCATATAAGGAACAGTCCCAAGATATACATCCTGAACGACCGTGTCGAAATCTTCATGCTCCGGATCGGTGCAATACAATTTCAATTTGGCTTTTAACGGAACACTATAAGTCAGACCACGTTCGATACATTCTTCGATAGAGTACCGTGGCGGGTCAACCATATAGTCTACAAACTCTAAAACGAAATTGTTTCTGGTATCGGTAATTGGAAAGTTTTCTTCAAAAACTTTGCACAAACCTTCTTCTTTACGCTGATCAGGGATGGTTCCCAGCTGAAAAAATTCGACGAAGGACTTGATTTGTACTTCGAGGAAATCAGGATAATCAAAGACGGTTTTCGTTGAAGAAAAGCTAATCCTCTGGTTTTCTATTTTTACTGACATCGATGTATATTGTGGATTTGAAATTAAAAGAGAAATATACAAAAAGGCATAGAACCCCACGCTTGTGAGGTTCTAAACCATATCAACCTAAAAATAAGGTCTTAAGACATTTATTTAATTTCAACTTCAGCTCCAGCTTCTTCTAATTGAGATTTTAAGGCTTCTGCTTCGTCTTTAGAAACTTTTTCTTTGATTGCTTTTGGAGCACTATCAACTACTTCTTTAGCCTCTTTCAAACCAAGACCAGTTAACTCTTTAACCAATTTTACTACTGCTAATTTTGATTGACCAGCTGCTTTCAGAATAACATCGAATTCGGTTTGAACAGCGGCTTCCACTTCTTCAGCAGGGCCGGCAGCAGCGGCAACAGCAACAGCTGCAGCAGCAGGTTCAATACCATATTCCGACTTTAAAATTCCGGCTAATTCATTTACTTCTTTTACAGTTAAGTTCACCAACTCTTCCGCAAGTTTTTTTAAATCTGCCATTTCGATAATAATTTTTAATATAATTTTATAACTAACTTTATTCTCTTTCTCCCAATGTCTTCAAAACTCCATGGATGATATTTCCACCGGATTGTAATGCACCCAATACATTCTTCATTGGAGACTGCAATAACCCGATAACTTCACCAATCAGTTCGTTCTTCGACTTAATAGAAACTAATATATCCAATTGGTTTTCACCAACATAAACTGACTCCTGAACGTATGCGCCTTTCAAAATCGGCATTTTGTTCTTTTTCTTGAAGTCTTTAATCAGTTTTGCAGGAGTATTTGCATTCTCACAAAACATGACGGATGTATTACCTTTTAGTACATCATAAAGTTCTTCAGCATTCTTATTGGATGCTTCCAAAGCTTTACGCAAGAGGGTATTCTTCACAACAACCAATTCTACCTGCTGTTTGTCGCATAAACGCCTTAAATTACTTGTTTTAGCGGCATTCAGGCCTTCAATATCAGTCAAATAAAAATGAGATGACGAATTGATCTGCTCTGTAAGGCTACCGATGATTTCGAATTTTTCTGATCTTTTCATATCCTTTACTTTTCAGAGACAGACTTAGGTTCAACTTGTATTCCAGGACTCATAGTACTCGACAGGTAAATACTTTTCACATAAGTACCTTTTGCGGCCGAAGGTTTCAGCTTAACCAGGGTATTCACAAACTCAGTAGCATTTTCGACCAATTTCTGAGGATCAAAAGAAACTTTCCCCACAGAGGTGTGAACGATACCAAATTTATCAACCTTAAAGTCGATCTTACCAGCTTTTACTTCAGCAACAGCTTTTCCTATTTCCATCGTAACTGTACCACTTTTTGGGTTTGGCATCAAACCACGTGGACCTAATATACGTCCAAGAGCTCCAACTTTTCCCATTACCGGTGGCATAGTAATAATTACATCAACATCGGTCCAACCTCCTTTGATTTTTTCAACGAAGTCGTCCAGACCAACATAATCAGCTCCAGCATCTTTGGCCTCCTGTTCTTTGTCAGGAGTAACCAGGGCCAATACACGCACTTCTTTACCAGTTCCATGAGGTAAAGTAACCACGCCCCTAACCATCTGATTAGCTTTTCTCGGATCTACTCCAAGGCGAACATCAATATCCACAGAAGAATCGAACTTGGTAAAAGTAATTTCTTTCACCAGTGCGGATGCTTCTTTCAGGCTATATAGTTTACCTTTTTCGAGTTTCCCCAGAGCAAGCTTTGTATTCTTTGTAATTCTGCCCATTTTAATAAATTTAATTAGTTTGTAGATGGGTGTTCGCCTTCAACAGTGATTCCCATACTTCTGGCAGTACCAGCTACCATGCTTATAGCAGCATCGAGTGTAAAACAGTTAAGGTCTTCCAATTTAATTTCAGCGATCGCCTTTACTTGTTCCCAGCTAACAGAACCAACTTTGTTAACATGTGGTTCAGAGGAACCTTTTTTCACCTTCGCAGCTTCGATAAGTTGCACGGCTACTGGGGGTTGTTTAATTACAAAATCAAACGATTTATCTGCATAAACAGTAATAACAACCGGAAGCACTTTACCTGCAAGGTCCTGTGTTCTGGCGTTGAACTGTTTGCAAAACTGCATGATATTTACCCCTTTAGAACCTAATGCTGGGCCTATCGGAGGTGAAGGGTTAGCAGCACCCCCCTTTACTTGCAATTTAATTAATCCAGCAATTTCTTTAGCCATAATAAAATCGATAAAAGATTTATTACTCCTTTTCTACTTGCATAAAGCTAAGTTCCAAAGGAGTTTTTCGTCCAAAAATTTTGACCATTACCTCAAGCTTCTTCTTCTCCTCATTGATTTTTTCAATGATTCCGTTGAAGCCATTGAATGGCCCGTCGATAACTTTCACAGTTTCTCCAACTACGAATGGAATATTCATTTCTTCACCTGACTCAGCCATTTCATCGACCCGACCTAAAATCCGGTAGACTTCTGACTGACGCATTGGAACAGGTTCTCCGCTTTTTGTATCCCCAAGGAAGCCGATGACGTTGGGAATATTTTTAAGCATGTGGGGAATCTCTCCAACCAGACAGGCTTCAACCAAAACATAACCAGGAAAGAAATTTCGATCTTTACTGATTTTTTTTCCGTTGCGAATCTGATAAACTTTCTCAGTAGGAATTAAAACCTGTGAAACAAACTCCTGAAGACCAGCATTTGCAATCTCGTTTTCAATATATTCTTTGACTTTCTTTTCTTTTCCTCCAATTGCCCGAAGAACATACCATTTTTTTACGTTTTCGCTCATGTTGTGCTTCTAAAAGGTATTAATAAAATAATTTGTACACAGAGCCCATAATGTTTTCAAAAGAGAAGTCCATTACGAAAACTATCAGTGCTATAATAAGGGAAGCAACCATTACGATCAATGCACTACTTTGCAATTCTTTCCAAGTAGGCCAGGAAACCTTATGAACAAGCTCATTATAAGCTTCTTCGAAATAGATTTTAAGTTTCATTTCTTTGTAATATAGTTTGTACGGATGGTAAGACTCGAACTTACTTCAATAAATAAAACTCCCAACCGAGTAACATCCGTAAAAGGTCCCGGGACAATACCCGGGACCTTTTAGCAGAATATCTTATTGGAAATTATGCAACAATATCGGTAACCTGACCTGCACCAACTGTACGACCACCTTCGCGGATTGCAAAGCGAAGACCCGGACTTAAAGCTACTGGGTAGATCAACTGAACTTCAACTGAAACGTTATCACCTGGCATAATCATTTCGCGACCTTCTGGCAGGTGGATTTCACCTGTAACATCGAGGGTACGGATATAGAACTGCGGACGATATTTGTTGTGAAATGGAGTGTGACGTCCACCTTCTTCTTTCTTCAGGATATAAACCTCAGCTTTGAAAGTAGTATGAGGAGTTACTGAACCTGGTTTTGCAAGAATTTGTCCACGTTTGATTTCTTTTTTGTCGACACCGCGCAACAACAAACCTACGTTGTCACCAGCCTGACCATCATCCAGAATTTTACGGAACATTTCAACTCCGGTACAAACTGTTTTACGGCCTTCTGCACCTAGTCCAATCAACTGAAGTTCGTCGCCAGTGTGTATAACACCAGTTTCGATACGACCTGTTGCTACAGTACCACGACCAGTGATCGAGAATACGTCTTCAACCGGCATCAGGAATGGTTTGTCAATATCACGTGGAGGAAGTGGAATCCAGCTATCAACTGCATCCATTAATTCCAGTACTTTTTCTTCCCATTTTGCTTCACCGTTCATTGCACCAAGAGCAGAACCCTGGATAACTGGTGAATTGTCTCCGTCAAATCCATAGAAAGTCAGCAATTCGCGTATTTCCATTTCGACAAGTTCCAAAATTTCCGGATCATCAACCATATCCACTTTATTCATGAATACGACCAAACGAGGTACATTTACCTGACGAGCCAAAAGGATGTGCTCGCGGGTCTGAGGCATCGGACCATCAGTTGCAGCAACTACAATAATTGCACCGTCCATCTGGGCAGCACCAGTAACCATGTTTTTCACGTAGTCGGCGTGTCCCGGACAGTCAACGTGGGCATAGTGGCGAGTAGCTGTTTCGTACTCAACGTGTGCAGTATTAATAGTAATACCACGTTCTTTTTCTTCCGGAGCGCTGTCGATTGATTCGAACGATTTTACTTCACAATAACCTTTTCTAGCCAATACCATAGTAATAGCGGCAGTCAAGGTAGTTTTGCCATGGTCAACGTGGCCAATTGTGCCAATATTGACGTGGTCTTTGTCCCTGTTAAAATGTGCTTTAGCCATAACTTGTAATAATTTTAAATTATCTTTTTAAACTTCATCGGAGCTGGTGGTGAGAATTGAACTCACGACCTCTTCCTTACCAAGGAAGCGCTCTACCCCTGAGCTACATCAGCAACTAATTATATTGAGCGGGAGACGAGATTCAAACTCGCGACCCTTAGCTTGGAAGGCTAATGCTCTATCGACTGAGCTACTCCCGCAATCAAGTTCCAAATTTCAAATTCCAAGTTCAACAAGCAACTTGGAATTTGGAACCTGCAACTTGGAACTGTGCTGTGGGGAGAGCAGGATTCGAACCTACGAAGACGTACGTCATCTGAGTTACAGTCAGACCCAGTTGGCCACTTTGGTATCTCCCCAAAACAATATTAGAACTTTGAATATCAGAATATTAGAATTTAAAGGATCTCTTGAATGTTTCTATTTACCATTCTAATATTCAAGATTCTAATATACCAACCTTTCTTTTGAGCCGAATCTCAGATTCGAACTGAGGACCCCGAGATTACAAATCACGTGCTCTGGCCAACTGAGCTAATTCGGCAAAAAAAAGCATAAAAAGTGGGTAAGCTTACTGCATCGCACCGCTCAACCATCTACCCTTGCTGTCTTCCGACCCTGGGGGAATTCGACGGGAGCTAGTCGTACAGGACTTACCCGGCGACAAAAGTAGAAAAAAAATGGCTTGTCTGCAACTGAATTCAGATAGCACACACGTTTTTTTTGATCCGGAGGACTAATCCTTTCATGTTCAAACCACTATTCAATTAAAAAAATGTTAATCCTGCAAAATAGCTGCACAGTCAATAAAAACAAATATATTTGTTAATCAAAAATCAAAAACATCAACGATGGAACAAAAATCAACCTTTTGGAAATCAGCAATGATTTATGGACTTTACATTGGTATAGTTATCACGCTTTTTTCGGTTATCCTTTATGTTACAGGTCAGTCTGCAAATAAAACATTGGGGTACATCTCATTTCCGTTATATATTATTTGTATTGTGTTTGCCCAAATCCATTACCGTAACACTGAACTGAACGGTGAAATCAGTTATGGACAGGCCGTAGGTTTTGCCGCTGCCGCCATGCTTTTTAGCGGAGTTATCACTGCACTTTATACAATAATTCTGTATTCATTCATTGATCCAAGTTTGGTCGACCAGATGAAAGCACTTCAGGAAGAAGCCATGCTTCAGAAAGGCATGACCGAGGACCAGATTGAGGCTGCAATGTCAATCTCGGCAAAAATGTTTACCCCAGGATGGATGTCGATCATGGGATTATTCGGTTCGGTTTTGATTGGAACAGTAATATCTTTGGTCTCTTCAGTTTTCGTCAAAAAGCAGCCCAGTGAAGATGCTTTTGAGGAAGCCATGGAAGAAGTTAAATCAGAAGAATAAAATCAATGGATATTTCCGTAGTTGTCCCCCTGTTTAATGAAGTAGAGTCACTTCCTGAATTGACTACATGGATTGATCAGGTTATGAATGCCAATCGCTTTTCGTATGAAGTGATATTGATTGATGATGGCAGTACCGATGGTTCATGGGAATTGATCGAGGAGCTTTGCGTACAGAATTCTTCAATTAAGGGAATCAAATTCAGGCGGAATTACGGAAAATCGGCTGGTTTATACTGTGGATTTGCTGAAGCAGAAGGAGATGTGGTAATCACGATGGATGCCGACCTTCAAGACAGTCCGGAAGAAATACCCGAGCTTTTCCGAATGATTACTGAAGAAAAGTACGACCTTGTTTCGGGATGGAAGAAGAAACGATACGATCCGGTACTTTCGAAAAACCTGCCGAGCAAATTTTACAACTGGACGGCCCGCCGGATGACCGGTATAAAAATCCATGATTTTAATTGCGGTCTCAAAGCCTACCGGAAACAGGTGATCAAAGGCATCGAAGTGTATGGCGACATGCACCGGTACATTCCTGTCTTGGCCAAATGGGCCGGTTTTAAACGGATCGGCGAAAAAGTGGTCCAACATCAGGAACGTAAATTCGGCTCCACCAAATTCGGAATGGAACGTTTTATCCGAGGGCCACTCGATCTACTTTCGGTCATTTTCATTTCGAAATTCAGCAAACGTCCCATGCACTTTTTTGGCGTTTACGGAACGCTTATGTTTCTGATTGGGCTTGCAGCTGCGGTCTGGGAAGGATCGCAGAAATTGATTTTGACCCTCCACAATAAACTGGCTCCCCGAATCACTGAAAGCCCCTATTTTTATCTTGCCCTCACTGCGATGATCATTGGCACTCAATTGTTCCTGGCAGGATTCCTCGCCGAACTCAATGTCAGAAACTCTACCGACCGCAACTCCTATTTAATCGATCGAAAAACAAATATCGGATAGTTAATTCGGACCAGCCAACTATCGGTTGAAAACAAAAAGGCTCTAAATTCGTTCTGTCCTAAAACATTTTTTGAAATGGATTCGCAATCGAACAAAATATACCGATCGCTCAGTAAAGGAGAGTAATTAGCCAACAGCATTACCCATGGAATAGGTGCCTTGCTAAGTATTGTCGCGCTGATTGTGTTGATTATTGTGGCTGGAAGGCATGGAGATATTTGGCATAGATTAAGCTTCAGTATATACGGGTGTACCTTGATCCTCTTATATTTATCGTCAACGGTTTATCACAGCTTTTCAAATCCAAAAATTAAAAACCTGTTTGCCAGGTTTGATCATGTTTCAATCTTTTTACTGATTGCCGGAACCTACACCCCGATCCTGCTGACTTCACTTCGCGGAGTTTGGGGATGGACCTTATTTGCAATTATCTGGGCCATAGCCTTGGTGGGCGCGATAATCCGTTCGGTTTACCTGCACCGGTTCCGCAAATTAATGGTAGGAATCTATTTAATGATGGGATGGATGTTTGTTCTGGCTGGCAATCAAATCATCCGGAGTTTACCTTCCGAAAGCCTGATTTTCCTGGTACTTGGTGGAATTGCCTATTCCATTGGGGTGATTTTTTATATGTGGCGAAGCCTTCCTTACAGCCATGGTATCTGGCATTTGTTCGTTTTGGCCGGAAGTGTCCTTCATTTCTTTGCCATCTATTTCATAATCGGCTAATGCACCAGATTTTGTGGTCATTCAATGGTCATTAGAGGTAATTCGATAGTCATTAAGACGCAAAGCAAATGAGTGCCAATGACTATTAATGAACTATTTTTCAATAGAAATCCTCCTGACGAATTCCTGGCTGTTTTTAATGACGGTCACATTCGACGGAAGTTTGGGTTTATAGATGGAAATTTGCCGGCCCGCTACCAAGATTTTGTTTGCATTAAAGACGAGGGACAAATTGGCCAGATACTGTTCTAATTCCGGCTTTTCGATTGCAGCAATGAATGAAGTACATACAAAATCGAAACGGGTGCTGATCAACAGATTAGCCAGATCGCCAAAGGGAACACTCTGACCCAGATAAACACAGCGCAAACCTTCAGATGCTGCCAGATAATTGAAATACAACAAGCCAAGTTCGTGCATTTCGTTCTCCCTAAGGAAGAATAAAACGGATTTGGCTGTTTCATGACTCTCAAATTTACCGGTCTCCCTGATAAGTCTGTTCCTGATCAGGTTCGACACGAAATGCTCATGAGCGGCAAAGATTGATCCAGTCTGCCACAATATTCCAATCCGCTCGAACAATGGAAAAACTACCTGCTGAATTGTTTTTGAGAAGCCAAATTCTGATATAATTTTATCAAGTAATTCGCCGAAACCAAATGTATCCAGGCTGACTGTATGAAACAAAAGCTGTTCGGTATTTTTTTCCGGATCCGTAAAATTCCGGTTAATTCGAAGCACTTCCGACTGAAGTTTTTCTTCGTCGAAAGATGCCACATTTGATATTTTATATCCGTTTTTAATCAACATGGCCACATTCAGGATCCTGCGGACATCATCGTCAGAATACATCCGGATGTTGGTTTCCGACCGGTCAGGTTCGAGCAAACGGTAGCGCTTTTCCCAAATCCTGATCGTATGCGCTTTAATTCCGGACAGATATTCGAGGTCTTTGATTGAATAAAGTTTCATCGATTCATTTTACTAACTTTACTTGTGAAACAAGTAGTTTTCGGTTTTGTTTAAAATACCCGGATTTAACATGAACAAAATAAAAAGATCCGGCTGTCAGAGACTGGCCGGATCTTTTTGAAAAACTGTTTCCGTTTTCTTATTTCGATAAAATCACATCTTCGGTTGGTAAAATAAGTGCCATCCCAAAATAGATCAAAATCGGGTAGGGTTGCGAAAACGTAATGAAGGCAAATGCCAGCCGAAAGAATACCGGATCGAGTTCGGGGTTCACATAGTTTGAAATTCCGCTGATTACACCAGCAACCAATTTGTCGTTTGAGCGTGTTAACCGTTTCATAGCTTTGAATTTTAAGGGTTTCTGTTGTTTCTGTTGTTCGTTTATCTGTCTTATTGCAGGTTTCGGATTGCAGGTTTAAAACCCGAAACCTGTATCTTGCAACCCGAAAAGCACTATTCCTTCAGTGCAAGTCCTTCCGGGGTCATTTTCCAGGTTTTCCCAGTCATTTCCTTGTTCCAGATATTGTTGATATTATCGAAATCGAATTTCAATTGATCGAGGTGATCACCCAAATGGATCATCTTCCCCTCAGGAACTTTTAACGTTACCTGGACTTCCTGATTTCTCCATCTGGATTGATTTTTCAGGAAAAAATATGGATCGAGTATCAGAATTGAATCCTTGCTGCTGGTTTTGTATTGAATTTTTTCAAGGTTTTTCTGCACATCTTCTGAGTTTTTCCCACGTGCACTCTTTTTAATAATCACCGAGAAATCTTTGGCATCGCTAGCTTCGATCCGAAGCTGAGGCTTGCCGGCAAGTATTTTCTCCGGACCAGCTGCGATCAGGATAAAATCGTTGATCTGTAGGTTATTGTTTTCAACAACCATTCCTGAAGTATTTCCCAATTCAAGGTACAAGGTTTTACAGGTCGGACAATCGATAGGTTTTCCGGAGGATGTACTGTTATGCTCACTGAAATTACTGAATTGTCCGGCAGTAAGGGCAATCAGCGAAATAAGTGCGACCAGCCAAATTCCAAATGCTCCCAGACCAATGAGTTTATTATTGGTTTTATACCTGAAAACCAGCTTGGTACCAAGAAACAGAATGACCAGCAAAGGAATTCCAATCAGCAAAACTATCAGAAGGATGGAAACGCCAACCAGGCCAGGATTCATCATCACCCCCAACATACCTGAAAAATCGACTTCGGGATTGATACTGGCGGCTTGAATCGGAAGAAAAGAATCGCCAATGATAACCGAAATCAGAAAGATGATCAAACCTATAAAGCCAACCAGCATTAAAAGGCTTCCAAAGGCAATGCCTGCCACTCTACCAAGCCGTCTGACTAACTCAACTGAAACCTGACCAGCCTTTTGAGCTATCTTTTTGCCTTTCCGGACTGATTCGGACTGGTTAATCTTTGAAAAACTGTTTTGTACTTCTTTTACTTCCTCCTGAATCGTTTTCTGGATATTTGAAATTGTGGGCTCTTCGCCCTTCATTTCCAGGCGTTGCGTGGTGGTGCGGGCTTCAGGAACTACGATCCAAAGAACCAGGTAAATAATTGCTGAAATCCCTACTCCAATGAGAGCCAAAAGGACGAAAAGTATACGAATGAAAACCGGATCAAAATTGAAATAGGCACCCATTCCGGAACAAACTCCACCCAGAACCCGGTTTTCACCGTCACGGTACATTCGTTTTTTAGTCTTCTCAGTTTTCTCAGTTTTCTCAGTGGAACAAATATTCCCTGCGGCTTCCATTTCTTCCTGATCCATAAAATCTTCGGGGTTCCCCATCCGGTTGATCACTTCTTCGACCAACATACCAGTCACAGCTTCCTTTCCCTCTGTGATCTTTTCCTGAAGTAATTCGGCAATCCTTGATTCGATATCCTGCAATATTTCCTTTCCACCAGTCTGGCATTCGAAGAAGTTGTTCAGCAATTGAAGATAGTTTTGCAGCTTTTCAAAAGCATCTTCCTCAATGTGAAAAACGATGCCGCTAATGTTTATGGTGAGTGTCTTTTTCATGGGTTTAATTGTTGAAAATGTTTCTGTTGTTTCTGTTGATTGGATTGTTCCTTTCGGACATCAGTTCTGTTTTTTCTGAATCTTTCTTTTTTCCCTTTTCCTTTTTACTTTTTACTTCTTTATCGGTTGTTGATCTGGAAAACTGAGTGAACCAGATCGTTCCATACATTTGCGAGTTCCTGAAGGAAAGATTTGCCTGTTTCGGTTAGTTCGTAATACTTGCGTGGTGGTCCCTGAAGGGATTCTTCCCAGCGGTACCCCAGGTAACCTTCATTTTTCAATCTTGTCAGCATCGGGTAGAGTGTTCCTTCCACAACGATCATTTTGGACTTTTCCAGGTTTTGAATGATGTCGCTCACGTAAAGTGGCCGGTTTTCGAGTACCAGCAGTATGCAATATTCGAGTACCCCTTTCCGCATCTGTGCTTTTGTATTTTCCAGTTTCATGATATTGCCCTCCTGAGTTACTTTTTGGTTTATTTTCTACATAGCAGGTTTGATTTTTCTTCCTTGAACTATTCCTTAATTTCGTTTTTAGCAAGAAGTATTTGTTGCATGGCATATTTTTCAACTTGTTGATCAGCTTCCAGAGCAGTTTCAACAGCGGCTTTGTTTAAAAATTCCTGTTCAGCCATCCGTGTTTCAATTTCAGATGCCATTTCAGCTTCAACATATTTTTCTGCGTTATATTCTTCAATCTGAAGTCTCAAAGATGCTTCGATCTCCTCGAAGTTAGTTTCCGGATAGCTGTTCATCCAATTTTCAGTATCGACGGCAAGTTCAGCTTCAACAAAATCTGCCACATTGAATTCTGTTACCTGAAGCTCCAATTCTGCTTCGATATCCACCTGATTTGTGTCAATATCATTCTTCACGCCGTTTGCTGTTTCGTTAGCAAGTTCAATTTCAACAAAATCAGCAGGATTGTATCCTTTTACCTGAAATTTCAAAGCTGTTCCTAACAATTCGAAATTAGTCTCAGAATTGCTGCTAATCCAGGCTTCATTCTCTGCTGAAACTTCGGCATCCACAAAATCAGAAGGATTGTATTCTTCAACCTGAGTTTCCAATGTTGCCGCGATTGCTTCGAAATCCGATTCTGAATTGCTGTTCATCCAATTTTCGGTTTCAACCGAGATTTCGGCATCAACAAAATCAGAAGGATTATATTCTTCTACCTGAGTTTCAAGTGCTGTTTCGATGGCTTCAAAATCAGCTTCAGCGTTGTTGTTCATCCAGGTTTCAGTTTCAACCGAGATTTCAGCATCCACAAAATCGGAAGGATTGTAGCCTTGAACCTGAGTTTCAAGTGCAGCTTCAATAGCTTCGAAATCCATTTCAACAGAATTATCAGCCTGTGCTGCCTTATTAACCCCCTCAACTGCAACGTTAACTGAATTTGAAACTGTTGTTTCAGATGGATTTTCAATACTGGCAATTGCTATCTTGCCGGAATTGGATCCGGTCAGAATTTGCTCCCAAAAATTCTGGGCACCTACGGTCCAACTGATCAAGACCAAACTGATAATAACTGCGCTTCCGCGTAAAACCATTTTTCTTACCTGAGCATAACCTGTTTTCTGAGCATTGTTTGTTGTTTTCATGACTTGTTTCTCCTATTGTTTTAAATTGTTTTCAGTTTTTAAGATTTTGTTTCTGCCAGTATGACGATCGATTTTTATTTTCGTTACAAACTGTATAGTTCTTTTTTTTAACTTCTACCTTTCGTTGCATTGTTATTTGTACTGCAAATATATATCTTTTCTATGGTATCTTGCAACACATAGTACCATATATTTTTCATTTAATCTTCAAATATTTTTTATATACTTGATTTACTGTTTTTTATAAAATGTTAAAAAATGTTAAATAAAAAATTAACCTTAAAACTCTACATAAATCGACTCTAATTCCTGAAAAATAAGGCCTGAAAATTTCCTCCTGACGCTTGATTTTTTATTGACTGGAAGATAAAAAAAGCCATTTTTCAAAAAAAGAGGATGATTTGATCTGATTGTTTTATCTTTGGATTCTATCAAAAAGAAAAGTAAATGTCATTAATAATAGAAGAAAAAGACCTGGAAAAATTCATTATGATCGGTGACCGGGTATTGATCCGTCCTAAAAATCCATTGGGTAAAACTGCATCCGGATTATACCTGCCACCTACCGTTCAGGAGAATGAAAAAACCCATGCCGGATATGTGGTCAAGGTTGGTCCCGGATATCCGATTCCGGCTATGACCGATGCCGACGAGCCCTGGAAAGAAAAAAAGGATGAAGTCAAATATGTCCCGCTTCAGGCAAAGGCAGGTGATCTGGCGGTTTACCTTAATAAAAGCGGGTGGGAAATTGAATTCAATAAGGAACAGTTTATTATCCTCCCCCATTCTTCCATTCTCATGTTGATTCGTGATGAAGGATTGTTTGAATAAAAAGCAGACTGAAAATCTATAAAACAACCAAACCTCTATAACAAGGCCAGTATCTACAACCTATAAACTACCATTGAAAATACCTTCACTACATATTCAGGGCAGTGGCTTTCCCTTCATCTGGCTGAATGGAATGCTGAATTCTATAGAATCAGACTCGATA
The DNA here is from genome assembly GCA_025355875.1 of Prolixibacteraceae bacterium. GTDB lineage: Bacteria > Bacteroidota > Bacteroidia > Bacteroidales > Prolixibacteraceae > Aquipluma. The sequence goes on from JANXYV010000132.1 coordinate 64,900, forward strand.
TATTCGCTCATTGATTTTGATCAGTTATCGAAATGGGTATCTGTGGTCAGGTATGATGCCTGCGACCAGTCGGCCTCGGGCGATTACAGCTGGCCTGCTATGACTGACGAATTGATGCGGATTGTCACGAATCAAAACTATGATTCGATGATCCTTGGCGGCTGCTCCATGGGATCGGGAACGGCCATTCATGCTGCGGTCCGTTATCCGGAAAAGGTCAAGGGATTGATTTTGGTCACCCCTCCCCCAGCCTGGGAATTCAGGGAAAGTGCAACAAAGGTCTATAAAAAAGTGGCCGCAAAAACGAATCTTGAAAAACTTCCGGAATTCCTGAAGAGAATTCTGGAGCTGAACGATGATCCGCCTGATTTTTTCGAAGAATTACATCCGGGAACCCGCAAACGCTTGCTTGAAATTCGATTGGCTTTTAAACCACAGTATTATACAAGCATCTATCATGGAGGCGCAGTTTCCGATTTTCCGGATCGTGAACAAATTAGCCAGATTCGGGTACCTTCACTGATCATTTCCAATCCGGAAGATGCAAAACATCCGATCCGGATTGGTCGCGAACTGAATCAATTAATTCAGGGATCGGAACTCATTGAGGTATCCAATTATAGCGACTATACTAAATTGCAAAGAACTATCCGCGATTTTGTTTGTTCCATTCAGCACAATAACAAATCATGAATTTTCATGCCAAAGTCTGCAAATTGAAATCCGCTCATGCACTCAGTTAGTATTTTTCATATCTTGCAGTCAATAATGAATCAAACATTTAACCCATCAAAACATCAATTATGGAGAGAGTTTCAGACAGAGTTGCTTGTTTATCCGAATCTGCCACCCTGGCTGTGGCCCAGAAAAGCCGCGAGCTAAAAGAAAAAGGCATTGACGTAATTAGCCTTGGCGTTGGCGAACCAGATTTTAACACCCCCGATTTTATCAAGGAAGCAGCAAAAAAAGCCATTGATGATAACTATTCGACCTATTCGCCGGTTCCCGGATACCCAGCCTTGCTGAAAGCGATTTCAGACAAGCTCAAACGCGACAACAATCTGGATTATGCCACAAACCAGATTATTGTTTCCAACGGAGCCAAACATTCGATAGCTAATCTACTTCAGGCCTTGATCAACAAAGACGATGAAGTGATCATTCCGGCTCCCTACTGGGTTACTTACATCGAATTAGTAAAACTGAACGAAGGGAAGAATGTGATCATCCCAACCACGGTTGACAGTGATTTCAAAATCACACCCGCACAACTTGAAGCTGCGATCACACCAAAAACCCGGGCTTTTTTATTCAGCAGCCCAAGCAACCCGACCGGAAGCGTTTATACCAAGGCTGAGCTGAAAGCTTTTGCTGATATTTTTGCCAAACATCCAAACATCATTGTGATTTCGGATGAAATCTACGAGCATATTGTTTACGGTATCAAACACGAAAGCATTGCCCAGTTTCCTGAAATGAAAGATCAGGTCGTGGTGGTGAACGGAGTTTCAAAAGCCTTTGCCATGACCGGGTACCGCATTGGTTATATTGCTGCTCCGGTTTGGTTAGCCAAAGCCTGCAACAAATTACAGGGACAATATACCTCAGGACCGTGTTCGGTTTCGCAGATTGCTTCGGTAACTGCATTAAATGCGCCTCTCGATACAGTATATTCAATGGTTGAACAATTCGAAAAACGCCGTAACCTGGTTCTATCGATGCTTGCGGAAATTCCAGGTGTAAAAACCAGCAAACCGGATGGAGCCTTTTATGTGTTCCCCGATATTTCTTCCTTCTTCGGAAAATCGGATGGTACAATAACCATTAACAATGCCGATGACATGGGTTTGTTCATCCTTTCGAATGCATTTACCGGCGTGGTTTCGGGCGAAGCTTTTGGCGCTCCTGAATGTATCCGTATATCGTATGCCGCTTCGGAAGCCGACCTGACCAAATCGCTGAACCGCATTAAAGACGCGCTGGCTACCTTAAAGTAAAAATTATCGTTTCAAACTTTCATACAAAAATCCCGACAGATAAAGTTCTACCGGGATTTTTGTATTCGCCGCATTTTTACGGTAAATAGAATGATTTTTCGCTGCAAATGAAATTTTCGATGAATTTTTGGATTAAAAATCCAATGTTGAAAAGTGCATTGAGCCAGACCATTTTGATGTCTACAGTAAATAATATCAGATAATATTTACTATGGACAGGTAAAAATAACGGATATTATCACCTACACGCAGGTAAAATTATCAAAAAGCAACTTCGGCACCTAATGAAGTTGAATTTGTTTGGCTAAGCTCTTTCGGCGATGATTTTTTCAAGAGGATTGCGATGGAATCAGAAAAATAGATTTAATTTAAGCACAAAATATAACCCACAGAGAACTTTCAATAAACCCTTTTATGCAGTTCGAAAAACAATACAACAACAGCGCTGACAGTTTAAAACTGAAATTCCTGAATGGCATTATCCAGCACAATGCTAACCTTCAAAGTGCATTTGTAAGTTTCATTCAATCGGAACAAAAGGACACAGAGGTTTTCCCGATGAAAAAATTTATGGAAATTGTTTCGATGACCAAAGAAAAGTACCAGCATGATTTCGAGGAAGTTGATTTTGAAAATCCAGACTGGGAAAACTACCATGCGCCACATTCAGGCTACATCGAGGATTGGAAAGCTTATCAGCAGGCAAGCGAACAGGAATTTGAAGCAATTTTCAATTCATTTACATCCGAAGCAGTCAACAAAATTCTAGCTCAGAAACCCATAGAACTTACCGCAATGCTCATCGGGTTGTATGAAGCCACTCTGGATGCTGAAATTGAAGACGATATGGGAAATTTTGAGGATGTGAATGAGCATCTCTTGACTGAATTTATATCAACGACGAACGCTGTTACCGACAAGATAAAAATTGCCGCCATTTCTGAAAAATCTGTAAGTACCGCTTTCGAAAAATTTGCAGAATATGCTGATTCCGAGTACCCAGGGAATTTACATTTTGCAGGTTACTTCGAACATTTTCTGATTGCCCTTGCTGAAAAATCAACCAATGCCAACCAAATTCTATCAATTATTGACAAATCAGGCATTGAGAGAAAATCGGTGCCCGAACTTATTCTTCTGCTCAATAAAAATTCAGGCAATAAAACCGAATGGCTTCAGTCGGCAACCCAGTTTTACCGCATTAACAAAGAAGTTGCAAAACAGTTGCTTCAATTTTATTACGAATCCGATGAACTCTGTTTTGTAAAAACTGCAAATGAATTGTTTGATACTGACAAAAGGTTTTGGGCCGGTTTTCTTAAGGATTTCATAACGGTAGAATTCGACAGAATGCTCTATATCAATGTCTTTTATCAACTTGTAGTCGACACTTATGAGATTTCCCATTACTTAAAAATTAGGGAATACCTTACCGAAAACAATTTGAACAAGCTTCTCGGAGAAGTTACCTGGAACAAGGTTTTTCAGGTTCGCATTCTTGAAGTAGAAAAACGATTCGAAAGCGTAAAAACCATTGTAGAAAAAAACTCCGACGATTGGCATTATACCGAAATAATCCGGCCAATTTTAGGAATGTATCCTGAATTTTGTTTTCAGCATATAAAGAACAAGGCTATTAAAACCATTGAAAACCAACGGGGAAGAGATGTTTACGTACGTGTTTCCAGTTGGCTTAAACTGACTCAGGATATTCCCGGATTTGATGTTGAGAAACGAGATTTGATAACAAGGCTTTTCAACCACAAACCCAACCTTCCAGCTTTAAAAGATGAAATGAGAAAGGCGAAGTTGGTGTAATAATTTACTAATTTTATTCTCAACACACTAAATACAAGCATTATGAATACAAAGCAATTGTTAGACGGGATACTTCCAATTCTGCATTCGGTAAAAGAGAATAAAGAAAAACTGCAAAAAATCCTTGATTTTCTACTTGATGAGATTTATGAAAAGCCGGTTGAAGATGAACCGGAAGTTCCGGAAAGATACCGTGAACTGGTAAAATCAGTAGCTCAAAATATCGACTGCGGATTGGTCTGCTTTATTAATCCCGAAACGTTGGAAGTAGAAGAAATACCTAAATCAATGCTCGATGATCCTTTTGAATACAAGATGCAAACTGGGACAAACAGCGATGAACAAACCTTTTTACATGAAGATTGGGAAACGTATATCAGATTTGACCCCAGGGAATCACACGAATCGTTTGGTATTATGGAAAGTTTTGTTGAGCAGGTAAATGACAAAAACCTAAAAAACAAACTTCAGAATACTCTGAATAACCGCAAGCCTTTTACCAACTTTAAAAATATTGTTGAAACCTCAAGCTTCAGACAAGCCTGGTTTGATTACAAACAAGGCCAACTTGAAAAAATGGTTTGGAAAGAGCTCACTTACGAATTTGAACATCTTGAGGAAAATATCAAGAAATATCGCGAAGAAATCAACGGCTTTTATAACGACGATGGCACCAAAATCGACCCCAATTCGGTACCTGTTCCCAGCCTATGTATCATTTGCAGAAAATACAAAATCGATGACTGGGACGAAAACCTGCTTTGCCTGATGAACCGTAACGATCAGCGCGATGAACCTGATTTTAAATGTGGGGCTTTCGAAAAGATTTAACAAAGGGTTTCGATTGCAAATCGCCACCAGCCTCGGGGATTTCTGAAAGATAATTCCGGAACTAAAAAGAGCCAATTATCTGCCAGCCTATAGCTGACAAATCGCCACCAGCCTGAAAAATCGGGTACGGATTAAAAATCCGCACCAGCAAAATTTCTGGATATCAGGTTACAACTGTCCGTTATATTTTGGGTCAAAGTCAACCATCCATTCTATTCCATATTTGTCTCTGAACATACCAAAATAGGAGCCCCACGGACTGTCTGCAATCGGTATTTCTACTTCCCCACCCGCTGAAAGGCCGTTAAATAAGTGATCTGCTTCCTCCTTGCTTTCAGCGCTGATAGAGATTTTGCTTCTGTTTTCTTACAAGTTATGCTTTCCCATCAATTCGGGGGTATCACTTCCCATCAACACGCTGCTCTTGCCAATTGGTAAAGCGATGTGCATCATTTTATCTGCTTCGCTTTCAGAAATTGGTTGCTCCGGGGTAGCCATATCTTTGAAGCGAACTCTCATTGCGAACTCTCCTCCAAATACGGATTTGTAAAATGTAAACGCTTCTTCGGCATTACCATTGAAGTGGATGTATGGATTTATTTGTGCCATTTTTGCTACTTTAAGTTGTGTAAATGATTTTGCTTTAAGCGTTTGGCTGCCCGGTTGGAAATTTCGTCATGTCCATATAGAAAATTTCCCAGGTGTGTCCATCAAAATCTTCAATAGTTCGCTGTTGCATAAATCCGTAATCTTTCATTTCACTGGGTTCAGTTCCACCGGCATTTAAACCATTGGCGCTGATGCGGTTTACCTCGTCAACGCTATCGACTGACAAAGAAAAAAGCCCAGCTAAATTTGATTTTGTGTCGGCCAGAGGTTTGGTAGCAAAGGATGCGAACTTTTCGTGGGACAAGATCATCACAAAAATGTGCTCGCTCCATACCATACATTTTCCTGAATCGTCAGAGAATTGTGGATTATTTGTAAATCCCAGTGCCGCATAAAAGTCCATTGATTTTTGCAGGTCTTTTACTGCCAGATTGATAAAGATTTGCTTCGCCATTTCGTTTCACATTAATCTTCAAGTTAATACTGATTTACTTCTGAAGTCAGTGGGTAAGTTCTGCTTTGGAAATACCTTGAACGTTTGGCAGCACGAAAAAGTTGACGAATGCGGACGAATTGATTTTAAGATGGCAGGTTGATTACGCGAATAAGTCAGGGTACGGATTAAAAATCCGCGCCAGCGAAAGTAAACAACCAAACATTTATTTAACTATATTTGAAATTCGAAAATCAAAAAAAAGTAAACATGTAGCATAAAGAAACTTTAGAAAATTAAATATCGAATTGCGTTAAGCTGATTCTCGCATCAGAAAACTGGAAATTTTATGCAAACGAGAAAAAGTGAAACGCTCACGCAATGCGTGGGCTTTTGCTTGTTTCGTTTGCGGGTATTCCAGTACCTCTGGTGCGGATAGGTAAAATGTCCCACGCAGTTTTTTTGTAACCGTCTGCACCGGGGACCATGCAGAGGCAAAAACAAACTACTTGATACCACCCTTTCCTGAATTTAAACCCCTCGAATGGAGCGACCGCGCCGAATTTGAAACCTACACTTCGTGGTTAGCCCCACATTCCGACTTCAATTTTACAAGTATCTGGGCATGGAACATCAACGAAACCATGCAATTGTCGAAACTGAACGACAACCTGGTGATCCTGTTCAACGATTACCTTACTAGAGAGCATTATTTGTCGTTTGCCGGAAAAAACAGAATAACTGAAACCGCACAGGAATTGATCCGTTTTTCGGAAGCAAATTATGGCGTATCCATCCTGAAATATGTTCCAGAAGAAGTTGCCAGTCAAATAGTTGATCCGAATATGGTTGCAAGTATTGACGAGGCCAATTGCGATTACATCTGTCGTGTTTCTGATTTCGCCGAATCGGATAAACTAACTAAAAAACATGGCCCAGCAGGGCAACGTTGCCGAATGTTCCTGAAATTGTATCCCGAATATCAAACGAAGGTTTGCCCAATGGTGGAAGCGGATAAAAATGAATTACGAAAACTTTTTCAGATCTGGGCTGAAAATAAAAGCCTGAAAGTTGCCGATTTAGTTGAATACAAGGCTTTTGAAAGATATTTTCAATTGACTGAAGCTAATATAAAAGTCCTGACAATTCAAGTTGATGACAAACTGATTGGATTTTCAACATTGGAGATTCTGACTGAAGGATTCGCAACTTGTGAGTTTATGAAGTTTGATCCAAGCTATAAAGCAATGTTTCAGATTTCACTTTGGAAAATGTGTGAATATCTTCATCAGGAAGGAATAATATATTTGAATCTGCAGGTAGATTTGGGCAGCGCTAATTTGAAAGCTTCAAAAAACAAATGTCATTCCAAGTTATTTCTGCGGAGATATATGGTTGAAAACATTGATAATGTAAGGATTTAGAAAAGGGACAAAATGAAACAATTCCTAAACAAAATACTACTATTTCTGACTGGCACATCGTTTATTTACATGACCAATTTGCTTTTCGATTATGTGCTCTATCCATTCGTAATTATTGAGGCCGGCCTATCGAAAGGTTTTGTGATCATGATTTTTCTGTCATTCATTTCCTGTGTCCTGATGTTTCTTGTTTATGACTACCTGAAAAAGGATTTTCTGGCCATTGAGTATTCGAAGCAGAAATTAGATTCGCTGACTGATGATTACGATGGCAGCAGATTAAAAAGAGCATTAATATGGATTTTAAAGCGGAGCCGGATTTTTCTGTTTGTCTTCCTGTCGGTTTACGACCCGTTTATCGCGACAGTTTTTATGCGCGAAGGCTCGCATCAGTACAACGGGCTAAAAGCAAGAGACTGGAAAATATTGATTTTGAGCCTATTCATCGGAAATGGCATCTGGGCCGTAACCATTTTTACCGGACTGTCGCTGTTTCAATATATGTTTAAACTGGTTGGGGTATTGTAATTGTCTGGTTGTTAGTCCTTTCTCAATAGCCGTAGACTTCAGGCTACGGTGGTAAAAAATGCAACCAAACAGGGGCTTTAGCCCAAACGAAAATCATTTTGGGCTAAAGCCCACTTTGGACATCAATCCATCCAACGGCATAAATGCCGTTGCTAATGAGTCCCCCACCGTTTTCAACGGAACAACAAAAAGAATAACTTAGGTGCATAAACCCGCGATCTGGCAGAGTCCGTGCATACCATGGTGATTTATATACACTATTACTGAGTTTGGGCCGGGGATTTTGTTGAAATTT
>JANXYV010000197.1 GCA_025355875.1 Prolixibacteraceae bacterium
AGTGAGCGGGTGACTCAAAGTCACCCGCTCACTAGTTTAATGGTGACAAAAAGTCATTTTTGTTTCGTGGTATAGTCTTTGAAAAACGAAACAAATCAAAAAGAATATTAATCTAAAATCAGATAAAAATGCAAAAAGGAAAAATTGGCGTAAGCAGTGACAATCTGTTTCCCATCATTAAGAAATTCCTGTATTCCGATCACGATATCTTCCTTCGTGAAATTATTTCGAATGCAGTTGACGCTACCCAGAAATTAAGGACACTGGCTCTCCGTGGCGAATATGTAGGTGATATGTCGAGCTCCAAAGTGCGCGTTGCAATCGATCCAAAAGCGAAAACCATCACGGTTTCCGATAATGGTATCGGGATGACTGCCGAAGAGGTAGAAAAGTTCATCAACCAAATTGCTTTTTCAGGAGCCGAAGAGTTTTTGGATAAATACAAGGACGATGCAAACGCCATTATTGGTCATTTCGGGCTTGGATTTTATTCCTCATTCATGGTTTCAAGTCAGGTCGACATCATTTCGAAATCGTATCGTGAAGGCGCAACAGCCATTCGCTGGGAATGCGACGGAAGTCCGGAATATACACTGGAAGAAGCCGAACGGGCTGAGGTTGGAACCGACATCATCATGCACATCAACGCTGATTCGGAAGAATTTCTGGAAAAATCACGGATTTCAGGTATCCTGACAAAATATTGCAAATTCCTTCAGGTTCCGGTAGTTTTTGGTAAGAAAACAAGCTGGAAAGATGGTAAAGAAATCGATACTGATGAGGATAATCAGATCAACGACACAGCTCCGGCATGGACCAAGAAACCAGTTGACCTGACAGACGAAGATTATTCCAATTTCTACCGTCAGTTATATCCGATGGGCGAGGAACCACTGTTTAATATCCATTTGAATGTGGATTACCCATTCAACCTGACAGGTATCCTGTATTTTCCGAAACTGAAGAATACGATGGAGGTTCAGAAGAACAAGATTCAGTTGTATTCAAACCAGGTTTTCGTAACCGATTCGGTTGAAGGCATTGTTCCGGAATTTTTGACTCTCCTTCATGGAGTGCTCGATTCGCCCGATATTCCCTTGAATGTTTCGCGCTCGTACCTTCAGAGCGATTCGAATGTCAAGAAAATCAGCAGTCACATTACCAAAAAGGTTGCCGACCGCTTGGCGCAGCTTTTTGCCGATAAGCGCGAAGATTTTGAAGTGAAATGGGACGATCTGCGACTGTTTATCGAATACGGAATGCTGACCGAAGATAAATTCTACGAAAAAGCGGAGAAGTTCTTCCTGTTCAAAAATACGGATGGTAAGTATTTCACGATGGAAGAGTACGAAACCTTGATCAAACCGGAGCAAACCGACAAGGATAACAGCCTGATTTATTTGTACACCAATAATCAGGAAGAACAGTACTCGTTTGTTCAGGCGGCCAAAAACAAAGGCTACGATGTTTTGGTAATGAACAATGTGCTTTCAACTCCGCTGATCAACAAGCTGGAACAGAAATACACCAGCAAACGCTTTGTGCGTGTCGATTCGGATGTGGCCGAACATTTGATTGCCAAAGAAGAACCAAAACACGAACTGAGCTGGGAAGAAAAGAACGAACTGAGCCCGATATTCAAGGCTGTTTGTCCTGAAAATAAGGACTATGGGTTTATCGTCGATTTCAAAGATTTGGGCGAAAACAGTTTCCCGATGGTGATTACCCGCAACGAGTTTATGCGCCGCATGAAAGATATGAGCGCCATGCAGGGTGGTGGAATGAGCTTCTATGGCGACCTTCCTGAAAGCATGAACCTCGTGGTAAACACTTCGCATCCTTTGGTAAAAGAAATTTTCGAGGCCCGCGATGCCGCAATTGGTGGCGACCTGGAAAAGATCAAAGCTGAACTTCAGGCGAAAACCAAGGAAAAAGATGCCGTTGACAAGAAGAAAAAAGATAAGAAAGACGAAGAAATTCCTTCGGAAGTCAAGGAAAAATCAGAAGAAATTGAAAAGGCAATTTCCGAATTGAAAGATGAGCAAAAGGAAAGACTGACCGCTTTCGGGAAAGACAATAAACTGGCGAAACAACTGGTCGACCTGGCCTTATTGGCAAATGGGATGTTGAAAGGCGAAGATTTGGATAAGTTCGTAAAACGCAGTTTTGAACTGATCAAATAAACTTGATATGACACTAAACTCATGCGATGACTCGAAGTCATCGCATGAGTTGAAGATACAGCTTTAAAGTTCCTAACTTATTTTTAAAAGGAAATAATTGACACTATCGATAAATTGAAACTAAATTGAGGCAAAGAAAAACCCGAAATCCTGTTTTTAAGATGCCGGGTTTTTCTGAAAAGATAGGCTACAAAAAGCCAAATCAGGTTGTTAAATAATTAGGTTGCATTTAATCTAATCTTTGATGCAGCGAATTGAATATCCTACCCACTTGTACCTGTTAGCTTCGTAGCTACTGTGTAAATAGTCGCTATGACAGTAGAGGCTACGATAATAAGTACTACCCGAACACCACCAGTAACAGTCGTAGCCAATGTCGCTGAAATCTTGAAATTCGCAACGAAAGCCTGCTGGTAGGGCTGTAAAACCGGAATCGTTATTTTTTGTTAAATCGTTACCAATTGCACCAACCATGGTAATTGGTCCCTTTTCGGTTTGTGTATCCCAGTCTGTTTTAGCTGCCAGCGGTTTGGCAACACTGCCTGAAGTGCCTATGTTAGCTTTCACGTATTTTTCGAGTGTTGTCCATTCGTCATCCGTTGGTACGTGCCAACCGGTGGGTGCAATATTGCGGCTGTCGTTTGCTGCGTACCAATTATAAAGTTTGCCATATTTATCCCCAATGGCAACATTGTTGTTGTAATTACAGTATGCACCATTGGCTAGATTACTCCATTCACTGTAATCTGTAATATTGGGTATTGGGCTACCATCGCGGTACTTGGTCGTTTTTAGGTTTTCGACCATCCATACCTGAGTGCCAATAGTAACCGTGTGGTAAACGTTGCCGTCAATGTCTTTTACTGTCCCACTACTTGTTTTTTCGCTTGGGTTGTCGTCACTTTTTTTGCAACTGCCTGCAAGCATTAAAAACGTTCCAATAACTACGAATGTGTAAATCCAGAATTTGCTGTTCTTTTTCATTGATTTTAAATTTAAAGGTTAATATACAATTGTTTGTAGATAATATTTGGGTAAATCGCATAGCTGAATCAATCAATTCAATTTTAAATTTCTTCAAAAAAAAAACAGCGTGGCCAATTGCCCACGCTGTAACTGAGGTCCGACCAAGAACCCGACAAACAGATGTAAAGCAACGACCACGCCTTGGCGTGGCGTTTTTGCTTTGTATCCTGTTTGTCTATTAAAATTTGGTCGATTTCAGCTACAGAATTCAGCTAAACGCTATATTTTATAATTTCTCTTTATTTCCTTCTTTCTACATTATTTTAAATTTCGTTTCGTTAATCCAGCCAGTTAAAAACCAAATGTAAACTATTCTGAACAATAATGCAAAAATAGTTTTGTTGTCATGAAGTACTTCAGGAGGGATTCCATCCATCTAAAAAAGGGATGGAATCCTTTTCGCGAACTGTCAGTAATTGTGTTTATGCATCAGAGTTGGGCAGAACTTAGTTGTTTGCCCAATTCATGCAAACCATTTTTAATTTTCATGATCTGCTTTTCGGAGGCAAAGGCAAAGCCATTTTTGTACCGACGTAAAAGCGAAGCGTTTATTCCAATTTTTTTTGAAAATGTGGTCATATTAATTTCATTGAAGAAATTGAATAAGCTCGGCACATCGTACCTGTACTCAAATTCAATGTCGCCTTGTAACTCTTCAGGAACTTGTCCTTCAGTTTCCTGATACGATTCAATAACTTCTTCCATAGCTACTTTCATATCATCAATAGCTTC
>JANXYV010000218.1 GCA_025355875.1 Prolixibacteraceae bacterium
GACTTTTTGTTTTAAAAACTCCGCAAGAGTATACTGTTGATCACCTCCAGCGAAACCGGGGGAAAGGAAGCACCTAAGAAAGGTCAACCCGAAACGGGTTGAATAAAGACTTACCGCAGATACTTTTCGTCGAACTCGACATTATTTTCTTTCAAAAACCGAATAAACTCGTCGCGGGAACTTTCCTTTTTGTGGTGTTCCTGTTGATTCATCACGTACTTTATCACAGAATTTTTTTCTTTAACCGACAAGGTAAAAGCACCATAACTTTCGGCCCAATTAGAAAAGTCAGGATATAAGCCTCTTTCTTTAATCCATTTCGAGCTGGCTACTTTGACGTCTTTCACCAAATTGGCCAAAGCGATCGACGGATGCAGATCGCAAATAATGTGAATATGGTCTTCAACTCCATTTATCCTGAAAAGTTTGCAGTTCTTACCTTTCAGAATACCCCAAATGTATTTGAAAAGCTCGTCATTTCCAGAATTGTGAAGTACTTTTTCACTATTCTTAGTGTGAAAAGTGATGTGGTAAAGGATTTGTCGGTAACTGGCCATTGAGATGGATTATTAAATTTAACAAAGAGTTTTAGCTTGATTAAGTTACTGAATATTTGCCAATAAATTAGGGTTTGCGCTTGCGTAGGACAAATATTCAACCCACTGCGGGGTTGAGGTACGGCGGTGTTCGCTTTCCCCCAATTTCATTGGGGGTGAATAATAGTTAACCCTTCGGGTTAGCTACTTTCAACGAGTGGCCAAAAGCAGAGGGATTCCATCTTTCAAAAAAGAGTTGAAATCCCTATTTCAAATTACAATCGGGCTTTTAAAAACTCCGAAGGAGTTTACTGCTGATCACCCCCAGCGAAACTGGGGGAAGAGAAAACCTACGGAAGCGCCAACCCGGAACGGGTTGAATAAAAGAATGTCGCGAGGATCATATTCATTCCGCTTCGGGGTTGGGGCGTACGGTGGCGAATGCCATCCCCCAATTTTATTGGGGGTGAATAACATTTAACCCTTCGGGTTAATCTCAGCAATTCGAAAGGTAATTCGGCTTTTCAAAACTCCGAAGGAGTTTACTGTTGATCACCCCCAGCGAAACTGGGGTAAAAGGAAACGTGGGATAGGACAGAAAATCCAAGGACTGTTTTCAAAGGCTGAAGAATGTTTCTTATAGGATAATCAGCAATTGGTAAATATCGAACGATATTGAAAATGGATTTTTTTTGTTTTCAAGATTTGGTTATATTTGAGTAAATTAAACCTTGGACGATATGAAAAATGTTTATTTTGTTATAGTCATCATGTGTTTATTTGCCTTATCGTGTAAGAAAGAGAAAGTTGATGATCCAATTATAGTTAACAATTTTAATGGAAAGGTAAAAACTATATTGGAGAATAATTATTTTGTCGAAGTAATTAATGGAAATGAACATATAAGTATTTATAATATAATCGAATACCTATATGACGAAAATGGGAACGAGACTGAAAAATGCCAATATAAGGCAGATGGAAGTTTACAATTTAAATATGAATCTAAATATGATCAAAATGGAAAATTGACTTATAATAACGTTTGTAATTCAGACGGTAGTTTAGAACAATACTACACCTATTCATATGATAACAAAAAGAGAATGACAGAATCTAAACTGTATCTTTCTGATAACAAGTTGGCTGAATATTGGATATACACATATGATGAAAAGGATAATATGACTGAGAATATCCATTATAAATCAGATGGTAATATTATGGGTATAGATAAGTTTAAATATGATGATAAAGGACAGGCAATTAAGGTTATCCACTATAGATCAGATGGAAGTTTATACAGTATATTTACATACGAGTATGATATCAGGTATCTTGATAAAGTTGTTTTGTGGCGATATCAACGCTTTCAAATGGGCAATTTAGATATTTATTTGATATATAAATATGATGATAAGGGAAATATAACTGAGTTTAATGAAACTGATGCCGATGGTTATTTATATCCAACAAAGACATACGAATATGATGAATACGATAAATTGGGGAATTGGATTAAGAGAAAAGAATTTTGGGCTAATAAGTTAATAATCATTACAGAGCGGAAAATAGAATACTATTAAACATTAGAACAAAATAATTTAGTTGATTAGTAGTTTTGTAATTTAAATTTATCTTACTACGTTAGCTGTAATGGGTTTTCAATAAATTTCTAACTTTCAGGTGAATAATATGAATGAAAAATTAATGCAAAATTTACTGATAAGTTACCCTGGTGAATTGATTGAGGAAGGACTTAAATATGTGAATAGGGAAATTGGAACAGGTAACCGCAGATTAGATATAGCTTTTCTGGATAGACGAAATAGATTACTTTTAATTGAAGTTCAAAAAGATTCACTGGATACGAAACACATAGACAGACATATTGATTTTGTCGAGGGATTTGCAGAGAAAAATCCCGATGTGGATATACGACTGATGTATATTGCCAACAGAATTGATCCATTAAGGAAATCTTTCTTAGAAAGGAGGGGCTATGAATATATGGAAATCTCAATTAATAAGTTTGAAGAGATCGCGAGAAAATATAATATTGAAGTGCATTTGTCCTCACCAGAAGAAACATCAATTACAACGCCTATTCCACCAGCTAATTATAACAAAAATACTACAGATATGAGATCAAAATTTATTTCACAATTTTTCAAACAGGATCAAAAGAAATTCTGGGAGCAATTCTTTACTGAAATTGACAGAAGGTCATTTGTAAAAGATGAATTTGGAGTAAATGATTTTGGACTTCGCATAAATAATAAGCATCTTAAATCAGGAACAATTGATTACAGTTTAATGTTTGTTCGCAATGGTATTTTCATTATAAATAATAGACCATATATGGGGCAAACTTGGAATGGACTCAATAGGTTGAGAAATTGGTGTGAAACATCAGGATTGCCTGAAAATTTCTATTTATCACTAAATATCAGAAAATTAATCTATTCCAATGGTAATAATGAGATTATCGATATTCCTTCATTATTAAAATTTAAATCTCCTGAGCAAATCAATAATGATTTATTCCAGTGTATTGATTTGTTCCAGTAATGATAATAATTGATAGGCCTCTTTACTCCCAAACAAAAAATCCTGACAGGTTTCAAAAACCTGTCAGGATTAACTATTTAAAATCGAAATCTCTCCTTATTTATAGCTTTCAATCGGTTCGCAGGTGCAAACCAGGTTGCGGTCGCCAAAGGCATCGTCAACGCGGGCTACCGGCGGCCAGTATTTGTTTTCTTTGAGCCAGGCCAATGGGAATACGGCCGTCTGGCGGCTGTACGAATGGTTCCAGTTGTCGGCAGTAACCACATCCGACGTGTGCGGCGCATTCTTCAGCGGGTTATCTTCTTTGTCCATTGCTCCGGAAGCTACCGACTGAATTTCGTTGTAAATGGTGGTCAGCGCTTCGATGAAGCGATCCATTTCCTGTTTCGATTCGCTTTCGGTCGGTTCCACCATCAGCGTTCCGTGTACCGGGAACGACAGTGTTGGAGCGTGGAAGCCATAATCCATCAGGCGTTTGGCAATGTCGCCTTCGGTAATTCCTGAAGAAATTTTCAGGTGGCGGCATTCCAGTATCATTTCGTGTGCCACGCGACCATTTTCTCCGGTGTACAAAATTCCGTAGGTATCCTTCAACGCATCGGCAATATAATTGGCATTCAGGATAGCGATTTCCGAAGCACGTTTTAACCCGTCGGCGCCCAGCATTTTGATGTAGCCGTAGGTAATTGGCAGCACCGAAGCGCTTCCCCACGGACCAGCAGAAACGGCTGTAATTCCAACATGTCCGTTGTTCATCACCGGGTGCGAGGGAAGGAACTCGACCAAATGTTCGGCCACGCAGATCGGGCCAACACCCGGACCACCGCCTCCGTGCGGAATGGCGAATGTTTTATGCAGGTTCAGGTGGCAAACATCGGCTCCAATGCGGCTCGGATTGGTCAGTCCAACCTGGGCATTCATGTTGGCGCCGTCCATGTAAACCTGCCCGCCATGCGAGTGAATTATTTCGCACAATTCGGTAATCGACGATTCATAAACCCCGTGCGTAGATGGGTAAGTCACCATGAAACACGACAGCGTATCTTTGTATTCCTCGGCCTTTTGACGCAAAGCTTCCACGTCGATGTTCCCGCGCTCGTCGCAGGGCGTAACCACCACTTTCATGCCGGCCATTACCGCGCTGGCAGGGTTGGTTCCGTGAGCCGATGACGGAATCAGCACCACATTACGTTGCATCTCAAAATTACTGATGTGGTATTGACGAATCACCATCAATCCGGCATATTCGCCGGCTGCTCCCGAATTAGGCTGAAGGCTGACATCGGCAAAACCGGTAATTTCCGACAGGTCGCGACGAAGCTCTTCCATCATTTCATGGTAGCCACGCGCCTGATTCTTCGGCACAAACGGGTGAATGCCACCAAATTCGATCCAGCTCAACGGCAACATTTCGGTTGCCGCATTCAGTTTCATGGTACACGAACCGAGCGGAATCATCGAATGTGTGAGCGAAATGTCTTTGTGCTCGAGCTTTTTAATGTAGCGAACCATTTCAGTTTCAGACCGGTATTTATTGAACACTTCCTGCTGCATAAAAGCCGAAGTCCGGAGAAATTCAGGAAGAATAGTGCAAACATCCGGATATTCGGTAATTGTTCCGTGCGGTTTATTGGCTGCTTTGGCGAATACTTCGATGATCCAGTTGATGTCGTCGAGGTTGGTGGTTTCGTCGATGCTCAGACCCACTTCGCCGTTCTCGAAATAGCGGAAATTCATTTCCAATTCGAGCGACAACCATTCAATGTCTTCGCGTTTTACGTGGCGTGGCAGCGCAAAACGGATGGTGTCGAAATAGTTGCTGTTGAGTTGTGTGTAACCCAATGCTTCGATTTCTTTTGCAAGCAAAGCGGCGATGCCATGGATGCGGGTGGCAATCTGGGTAATGCCTTCGGGACCGTGGTAAACGGCATAGAACCCGGCCATGTTCGAAAGTAACGCCTGAGAGGTACAGATATTTGAAGTCGCTTTTTCGCGTTTGATGTGCTGTTCGCGGGTTTGCAGCGCCATACGCAGGGCGCGGTTGCCATTTGCATCTTTCGAAACTCCGATGATGCGGCCTGGCATGCTGCGTTTAAAAGCATCTTTTGACGCAAAGAAAGCGGCATGCGGACCGCCATAGCCCATCGGAATACCAAAGCGCTGTGAATTTCCAAAAACAATGTCGGCGCCCCATTCTCCCGGAGGAGTCAGGATTGACAAACAGAGCAGATCGGCGGCAACCGAAACAAATATTTCTTTTTCGTGAGCCTCGTTTACCAGCGACGAATAATCGACGATTTGGCCATCTGAATTCGGATACTGGACGATAACCCCGAAGGTATTTTCGTCCAAATCGAAATTTTTCCAATCGGCCACTTTCAGTTCAATGTCCAAGGGATTGGCGCGGGTAATCAGCACATCGAGCGTTTGTGGCCATACTTTTTCGTCAACCCAAACTACATTGGCGTTGGCTTTCGTTTTGGCGCGCGAACGCGAATTGTACATCATGATCATGGCTTCGGCAGCAGCAGTTGCTTCGTCGAGCAACCCGGCATTGGCCATTTCCATCCCGGTCAGGTCGCAAACCATGGTCTGGAAATTCAGCAAAGCTTCTAAACGACCCTGCGAAATTTCGGCCTGATAAGGTGTGTAACTGGTGTACCAAACCGGGTTTTCCAACACATTCCGGAGAATTACAGCCGGGGTAATGGTGTCGTAATAACCCATCCCGATGTAGGTATTGTACACTTTGTTTTGGGCGGCCAGGGCCAGAATTTTGCGGAAATACTGACGTTCGGTCAATCCGTCTTCCAGTTTCAGCGGCTGTTTTAGCCTGATATTTTCAGGAACGGTCTGGTTTATCAATTCGTCGAGCGTTGAAACCCCAAGAACATTCAACATTTCCTGAATTTCGTGGTCGCGTGGACCAATGTGGCGCATTACAAATTTATCGCTTGGCATAAGTTATAAGATTTTAAAGCCTCCCCCCAACCCCCTCCGAGGGAGGGGGCTTAGGTCCAGACATTTATGTTGTTTTGTTTTTTGATATATTCTGTACTTACTTTTGAGTGTGCAAGTTTACTAGTTTTGGGAATAAGATAAGATGATTTTTGTTGTTTATTCTTTACCCTCTAATCCACTTTATTTGTGTACTGAAAACTCTGGGGAAATAGCTCCTTGTTGCGCAATCGTTCAGAATTATTGCAATCCTGGCTCCCTTCCCTATTTTGGGGAAGGGTTGGGGATGGGGCTTCCAGTTCAGACGGTCTTTAGGGTTTTCTGTTTATTCAGAAGCATCAAAATGGCTTTTTCAGCTCTCGATTGCCGGGTTTCGGCTTGTTTGGCCGAACCAACCCAATCGCAATAACCTTTTTTATACGATTTTGATAAGATGTCAAAAAACTCACTTGCTTCCACGGTTTTATCAAGTAGAGCCTGAAGTTCAGCCGGAACTCCTTCGGTGATTTGTCCTGATTGCATCATGTAGTCGAGATTTGGTTTTTGGTTGTTTATTTAGGCAGAGAATCTCCCGGAAAACTTCGGGCCGAGTGCACTTCAAAAGTAAAAATGCCTGCTTTCACTGCCGGGTCTTCTTCCATAATCAGCCTGGTTTGATCAACATCGGCATTAAAGATTCCCATTCCCTTCAGTTCAGTTTCATCCGAAATCGGGCAAACAATCGCGAGTAAACCTTCTTCGCGAAGGGCAAAATTCCGCCGCGCATGTTCCCAAATGATTGGACGATTTTCAGGATTTTCATAATTACCCGTAGCTTTCAGTAATGCAATACTGAAAGGCTTTGCTTGCGAAATCATTTGCATCATGAATTCGTCGGTAATTTCTTTCATAAGAATTATTTTAGGTTAGAAACGGATTGTTTTTCTTTTCAAAACCAATCGTAGTTTCGGGGCCATGGCCACAATACACAACGGTTTCCTCCGGAAGGATGAGCAGCTTTGTTTTGATGTTGCCGGTCAGTTGCTCAAAGCTTCCACCCGGGAGGTCCGTGCGGCCAATGCTTCCATAGAAAAGTACATCACCGGCAATCAATATTTTTTGTTCCGGATTATAAAATACCACACCTCCCGGCGAATGTCCCGGTGCTGCAATTACCTTTAGATATGAGTTCCCAAAAGTGATTTGATCGCCTTCTTTGAAATAGGCATTCGGGGCATCAATAGGTTCCATTGGTATACCAAAACGGTCGCCCGAATCAACAGCATGTTCAACCAGGACTTCTTCATCCGGATGAATTTCAAACTGAAGATGGTATTTTTCACGACAGTGAGTCACTCCCATAATATGATCGAAATGGCAATGCGTATTGATGAGTCGAACTGGCTTTAACTGATGCTTTGAAATAAAGTTGTCGAGTTCATCATGTTCAGTTTCGAAATAACTGCCTGCATCAATAATGGCGCATTCGCCGGTTTCGTCGTACATCACCAGTGTATTTTCCTGAACCGGATTGAAGGTGAATTTTTGAATTTGAATCATAAAAAAGTGTCTAAAGTTTGGAGTTCGGAGTGCATAAAGTTTCATGAGCCTTTAACTTTAGGCACTTCGAACTCTAGTCATTCCGAACTATTTATCTGTGCCTTTTAACATCGGAACAAATACAAAAGTTCCGTGTCCTTCTTTATAATATTCCGTCTCGCTGGTTTTAACCAACACATACATGGTTTGTTTTTCGCGTGGGCCCATCGGGATAACCATTCTTCCGCCCACTCTAAGCTGAGCCAGTAAATCTTCCGGAATAACAGGCGCTCCGGCAGTAATTATGATTTTTTCAAACGGCCCGTAGGTTGGTAGTCCCTTGTAGCCATCGCCATAAAAGAATTTGGGGTTATAACCTATCTGAGGAAGCAATAACTGGGTTTTCAGGTATAATTCACGCTGGCGTTCGATCGTATAAACGGTCGCACCCATCTCGATGAGGACTGCGGCCTGATAACCCGAACCGGTTCCAACTTCCAGAACTTTGTCGTGCCGCTCTATCTGTAAAAGCTGAGTTTGCATAGCCACGGTGAATGGCTGACTGATGGTTTGCCCGGCGCCGATAGGGAAGGCCTGATCCTTGTATGCAAACTGCAGAAAACTACTATCCATAAAAAGATGCCTGGGCACCTTGCCGATCGCCTCCAGTACTTTTTCGTCCTTAATTCCTTTAATGCGAATACCTTCCACCATTCTTTTGCGTAATCCCTGGTGACGTAATGTATCCTGAAGCTCCATAAACATTCCTTTTTCCAAATATAGCCAAATATAGTGCGGAATCTGCAGACTTCAATATACAATATTAACAATCTAAGTTGAAAAGTATTTTGACAGGCAAGATACACACTTTCAATTTATACCTATTTTTCAAGCATGATAAAACTTGGAATTTTTGGCGATCAGTTTACCAATCCTGAACTTCTGGAACAGATAAATACGATGCCTGACACAAAGGTTTCCGGCGTGTATTTTTCGGGAAACATGAGCGGTTCATTTGGATTTCCGGAGTTTTCAGGCCCAATTGACTTAATGGACATTTCGGATGCAATTTTAATCCTGAACGATAAAAGTATTAGCAGCGATCTAATCAAATTGATTCTTCGAAGAAGCAAACATATCTACCTGAAAACAATTCCAAACCTGAATATCAGGGAAATTAAAGAACTGATTGATTTGGAAAAGGAGGCTGGGATAGTCACATACATTTATAACACTTTTAATTATCTTCCCTTTTTTGATCCTTTCAGGAAAAAGTTTGAAAAACCTATCCTGATAAATTTAAGGACCAGTTTTGAAGGTTCGGTTATCAAACCTTCACACGAAATATTACTTCTGCTGACCGCACTGCAACGGGTGATCCAAAGCAATTATAAAAAGCTGGATATATTTGGACTGAACGGATCTCAGAAACAGTTGCTCCTCAACCTGCGGATTGAATACGAAAATGGATGTGTGGTGAACCTGACCATTTCACAGGAAAAATTTTCTGGCTACTGTGAATTATATTGTCCTCAGGGAAGTTCACAATTTGATTTCCAGGAACCACTCTTCGAAGCTTATCCGCAAATCAATCAGGAATATGCCGCCATTGATCACTTCGTAGGGATCATTCAAAATCAACACAGTAAAGAAAATTCATTTGACAAACTCCTGAACGGAGTTCAAATGGTGCATGAAATCCGGGAGCACCTTCGCTTCAACGGGATAGATTTTTAACCTAAAAAATCTATTTTTGCAGCAATATTTTTCAACTTGAAGCGTTCGTTGATTACCTAAGTAATCAGAACCAAATCCTTCTTATGCATAAAAAGCTACAGGTAGCCAGATATTTGGTATTCGATATTATTGCTGTTGTCTTGAGCTGGACTTTATTCTTTTCCTATCGGAAGATTTATATCGAGCCGATAAAATTTGGCTATAAGATTCCGGTAGTGTTCGATAGTAATTTTTACCTCGCACTATTCTTTCTTCCTGCTTTTTGGGTGACCATTTATTATATCACCGGTCAGTATTCGAATATATACCGCAAATCGCGTTTGCTCGAATTAGGAAAGACCATGATTACTTCCATCGGTGGCGTTACAGTTGTCTTTTTCCTCTTTTTGCTGAACGATTGGATTCCGGATTACCACAAATATTACAACCTGTATTTTACTCTACTTTCCTTACACTTTGGTTTTACTTATCTATTCAGACTGATCCTTACTACCCGGTCAATCCACCGGATTCACAAACGGATTATTGGATTCAATACCATCATTATCGGAGCCAATGAAAAAGCTGTCCGTTTGGTAGAAGACATGATGGTGCAGACCCGACCTGCGGGGAATAAAATTATCGGATTTTTGACCGTCGATAAGAATAGTTCGTACCCGCTCGAAAAATATGCCCCCAACCTGGGCTGCTATAAGAATCTGCAAAAAGTGATCAACGAACATAAGGTCGAGGAAATCATCATTGCCATCGAATCTTCGGAACACAAATTAATGAGCGAAATCCTTACCATGCTCGAAAACCGGACACATACCGTTTGGGGAATCCCCGATTTATTCGACATCTTGACCAATCAGGCAAAGACCAATACCATTTTTGGAAATACTTTACTGAAAATATCAAACGGTTTAATGCCGGTATGGCAGGAAAACATAAAACGGCTTCTCGATGTCGGGCTTTCCATATTGGCACTAATCCTCCTGTTGCCGGTTTTTATTGGATTGGCCATCGGTATCAAAATGAGTTCGAAAGGACCGGTCTTTTACAATCAGGAACGGATTGGAAAATTCGGCAAGCCTTTTACCATTTATAAACTGAGAACCATGGTCAAAAATGCCGAAACAAACGGTCCTTTACTTTCTAGTCATAACGATAGCCGGATTACCGGCATTGGGCAGTTCATGCGAAGGACCCATCTGGACGAGATTCCTCAGTTTATCAATGTCCTTTTAGGCGAAATGTCGCTGGTTGGCCCACGTCCCGAGCGAAAATTTTACATTGAACAAATTGCCGAGGTAGCACCTTATGTCACTCACCTTCAGAAAGTACGACCCGGAATCACTTCCTGGGGTCAGGTAAAATACGGGTATGCATCGGATGTGACAGAAATGGTGGAGCGTTTGCAGTACGACATGGTTTACCTCAAGAACATTTCGCTCTATGTCGACTTCAAAATACTGATTTACACCATCATGGAGTGCGTGAAAGGAAAGGGGAAATAGTAACAGGAAAGGAAAAATTGAACTTTTTCATTTTGCTTTTATCCGCCGATATTATAAAACTCTCCGGAAAAATTATAAGTTCCGCTTGGAGGTTTGTTTCCCAACGCCATATTCAAGGCTTCCTGATGCCCGAGCTTTCTGATGTTGTATGCCAAATTACTGAAGAGGCAAGGTTTGATATCGCCATTCGCCAGCAAACGGAAACGGTTGCATTGGCTGCAATTCCCACCGTCGCCACCTTCCACCGTCGAATATTCTCCCGTCTTCAGGTTCATCTGATGAATAAACCGAAGCTGGAGTCCTCTGCTCTCGCAAAATTGTTTGAGTTGACTGGGTTCCTCGTCGGGCATGGAACCAAGCAGAACACAATTTATTTTGATTGGTTCAATACCGGCTAAACGCGCAGCATCTATTCCATTCAAAACCTTTGCCAGTTCGCCGTTTCTCGTAATTTGTGCATATTTTTCAGCATCTACCGAATCGAGACTGATGTTGATCCGGCTCAGTCCTGCTTTCTTTAAATCTGCAGCGTAATCCGGGAGCAGGATGCCATTTGTGGTCATCGACAAATCTTTCAATCCATCAATTCCGGCCAGCATTTCAACCAGTTCAACAATCCCTTTTCGAACCAATGGTTCGCCGCCGGTCAGCCGTACTTTGGTGATTCCATTTGCCACAGCAAGCTTTGTAAATGCGGTGATTTCTTCGAAGCTCAGAATATCACGATGGTCCATCAATCGGATGCCTTCCTCTGGCATGCAATAGGTGCAGCGAAGGTTGCAGCGGTCGGTGACCGAAATTCGCAGGTAATGGATGGATCGGTTAAAGCGGTCGAACATACACTAGTTCTCCTGTTTTAATTTCTGTCTTTCCAGCCTGAATGGTCATGAATCCAAATGCCTTATGATAGGCATGGATGTGGGCCGAACCATGATAATCGACGAGCTGAACTTCGTTTTTTCCAGTCAATTGAACAGGCAAACACTCGTCCCGGTCCGACATATTCCGGTTGAAATCATGACTCATTGGCAATGGTAAAAGGATTTCAGGCGGCATGTAATTCATTAGCTTTTGCAGGAAAGGCAGTACAAATACCTCGAACTGAATGAATGAGGAAACCGGATTTCCGGGAAGCCCAATGATATACTTATTGCCTTTCGAAGCGAAAGTAGTGTGTTGTCCGGGTTTGATGCTAATCTTGCTGAAATGGATTTCAAAACCCAGGTTGCGGATGATCTTAGGCACAAAATCGAAATCTCCAACCGAAACTCCTCCGGAAAGGATGGTCACATCATTTTCTTCTACCGATTTTTGAATGATTTGTGTAGTCAGTTGTTCATCGTCAGGAACAATTCCGTAATAGTTTTTTCGGAAACCATATTTCGTGGCTTGGGCAAAAAGTTGCGGTCCGTTTGAATTTCGAATCTGTGAAGGGCTCGGTTTCACTTCCGGATTAACCAGTTCGGAACCAGTCGAAATAATCCCGATAACTGGTTGCTGATATGCCCATGGATTTGTGCAACCTACTGATGCTAATATGGCAATATGCTGGGTTCGTAGTTGAACTCCTGAACTGAGAACCAAATCGCCTTCTTTCAGATCTTCACCTTTCAGGCAAATATTCGAATTCGTTTTTTCTCCAGAAAACCGGATTTTTCCAGACTCCGTCTCTATGCAAAACTCAACCATAACAACCGTGTCAGCGCCTTCAGGAACCGGAGCGCCGGTCATAATTTTGCTGCATTGGCCAGGCCCAATGATTTTGGTGGGTAGCTGGCCTGCGGGAATGATTTCTACAATCGAAAGTTCCTTTCCCAAATCTGCCCTTCGACACGCATAACCATCCATGGCTGACTTGTTGAAAGGCGGCATATCGGCATCTGCAAACACATCTTCAGCCAAAATACGACCCGACGCCTGCATGAAATCCACCTTCTCAATTCCCAATGTCTGAGCTTTCGAAAAGGCTATTTCGATAGCTTGATTAAGCGTAATCATGCTCCTCAATTTTCCAAAGCTTATTGAAATAAACGTGTTCAGGATTTATACTGAATTCTTTACCATCTGAAAATGCCGTTGCATCGGCTAATTGACGCATTAGGACTGCCGAAGGCTTGTTAATCGAATCACTCCCCTGAATAAAAATGAAAAGCTCAGGAACCAAAAGATGGCGCAATTCTGCTGATTCAACCAAAAACGGCTGATCAGGGTCCAACAGCACCGAGGTCAAACGGAATGATTCTTCCAAAAAAGGTTCCGTGGTTTGTATAAAATACGATTTTTTTGCGCCTGCCCTTAAATATCGTGAGGTGTCTTTGTCAGACGAATAATCCGTTTCCTCGAAAATCCGAAAATTGCTGCTCTCCACGATGGGAATTAATCCTTCACTCGGATCATGAAAATGCGGTGTAATTTTAATTGCGGCCAATTTTCGAAAAGGATTACCGGCAATCACATCACAAATAAATTTTGTTTTTCCAACATTTCGTCCGGAACCTGAAACAAGCAATAAATCTTTAAATTTTGAATCCATTCTGAGTCATAAAAAAAGTTTAATCGGGAGTAAATCACAGACAAGCCACAAAACCGGGGAAGTCAGGGTTCTCCTTTCCAATTCATTCCGCTTCACAGAAATCGGGAGGCTGAAGTGTTTCCGCATTCAACCCATCGGTTTTTAATGACATATGATTAGCATTTAGCCAATAAAACTCGGAGTTTTTATAAATATGCAAATATAGAAATATTTGGATAAGTTTCGGATTTCATTAAAAGAACAAAAAAGACAGGAAAAAGTTGGCAGTCAGTTTGAATTAAGGCAGGAGAAAGACGCACAAGTTGTTATTTTCTGTAAAAGTTCATCTGCTGCATAAAGTCCCAGGCGCGGTAAGGAATAAAATGTCGGACATCCTTCCCTGCTTTTATGGAATCACGGATAAAGGTCGAAGAAATTTCCATGAGCGGGGCATTGGCCAGCTGAACTCGGGGATATTGTTTTGTCTTTTCAGGATCAAATCCGGGCCGTGGATAAACGATTACATCGTAATTGGCCAGCAAAAAGTCAGCATTTTTCCACTTTTGAATGTTTTCCAGATTGTCGGTTCCCATCAGGATAAAAAACTGGTGGGTCGGATATTTTTCACTTAAATGAGCCAGTGTATCAATGGTGTATGAAGGTTTTGGCAAACCGAATTCAACCTTGGAAGCCCGGAATCGCAAATCGTCGCCAATAGCCCGGTTCACTAATTCGAGCCGCTGATAATCGTCGAGCAGGGTCTTTTTCTTTTTCAACGGATTTTGCGGACTTACCACAAACCAAAGCTGATCGATTTCGGTGTATTCGACCATGTAATTGGCAATGGCCATGTGCCCCACATGAATCGGATTGAATGAACCAAAGTATAGTCCGGTTTTGATCATTATTCTTTATTTAAAAGTCACCCTCAGTTTGTTTCATGGTCTCCATTTTGGAGAGATGCTGAAACAAGTTCAGCATGACAAGTTAACTATTTGGCTGTTCGATAAATTTTCTGATACACTGTTCTGCTTCAGTAAATGCCTTTTCAAGATCTTCATTCACAAGGATACAGTCGAACTGGTTCGCAAATGTCATTTCATATTCGGCTTTGGCAACCCGTTTATCTATGACTTCCGGAGCATCGGTTGAGCGGTTATTCAGGCGATTCCGAAGCTCTTCCACCGAAGGCGGCTGCACAAAAACTGCCAATGCTTCATTGCCATAATACTTTTTGATGTTGCACCCACCGACCACATCGACATCAAAAATGACATTTTTTCCGGAGGCACGGATTCGTTCGACTTCTGCTTTCAGGGTTCCGTAGAATGTTCCCGGATAAACTTCTTCCCATTCCAGAAATTCTTCTTCCTGAATCTTCTTCCTGAATTCTTCCGAGGAAAGAAAATAATAATCTTTGCCGTTGGTTTCGGTGTGACGCATTCCGCGACTGGTGGCCGAAATGGAGAATTCGAGATTCAAATCTTTCTCCAGCAAATGCCGCACAATGGTGGTTTTACCTGCTCCTGATGGAGCTGAAAATATGATGAGTTTTCCTAAAGTCATGTATCGGATGATTTCGCGTATTATTTATTTTCGGAAACGATAGAAAGTTGAAGGATGTCGAATATTTGTTGAGCAATTTCAAACAGTTTTTTGCTTTCCTCAATCGTTGGTTTTCCAGTTGAAATTAAACCGAAATCGCCCGGATAACGCGAACTTGTGTAAACATTGTCGAGCATTTCAAGTTCTGTTTCGTCAATTGGCGAAATAAGGAAAGATTCTGTTAATGCGTTCAGTCGTGTCAGATTATGAATTCTCGACATTCTTATCCCTTTTTCTTCAATCAAAGCTTTAAATGCTTTTCAACAGCCTGTTGTGAGTGAAATGCGACGACATTGGTCACAAATTCATCATTCAGGTTGTTTTCACAGCTCCGGATATCAGACTGGGCAAATTCAAGCCATTGCCTGGTGCTTATTTTCATAAATAACGATTCCTTTGGTTAGAATTTCCTCTGAAAAACAGGTATTTGCCATTTTAAACTGTTCGAACATCGGAATGGTAAATACCATTAAATCAATAGGTATTTGTTTGGCGACCGGTCGAGTTAAAGGACTGACCTTTAAGTACAAATCTTGTTTTTCTTTGAAAGTGACTGGCATACTCAGATCGTTCAGTACAACAAAAACGTCCAGGTCGCTATCCTCATCTGGTTTTCCATATGCATAAGAGCCGAAAATCAAAACCATGTATGGATCAATTGTTTTCAGATTGGTCTTTAATTGTTCTATGTACTTATTGTGGTGAGCCATAATCAATTCATTATAAAACGTTCAATACCTGTTCCTTGATTTTTTCCAGATTGTCTTTCATCTGAACCACGATGCGTTGGAGGTTGCTTTCGTT
Source organism: Prolixibacteraceae bacterium (assembly GCA_025355875.1). GTDB lineage: Bacteria > Bacteroidota > Bacteroidia > Bacteroidales > Prolixibacteraceae > Aquipluma. The sequence continues at coordinate 15,741 of JANXYV010000218.1, forward strand.
GGCTTTCGAGCCAAGCGTATTGATTTCACGTCCAATTTCCTGCGCGATAAAACCCAGCTTCCGGCCCGAAGGTTCGTCTTCAGCCATGGTTTCAGTGAAATAGCTGCAATGATTGGTGAGGCGAACTTTTTCCTCGTTGATATCGAGTTTTTCCATGTAATAAATCAGTTCCTGTTCGAAACGGTTTTTATCAATACTTCCGTTCATTTGAAGTGTATCCAGGCTTTCTTTGATTTTGGACTTCACATTTTCCATACGCTGGTTTTCGAACGGTTCTGCCTGTTTCAGCAGATCCAGAATGCCGGCAATATTAGCTTCAATATCGGTTTTGAGCGCCAGTCCTTCCTGATCACGAAAACGGTTGAGTTCGTCAAGGGTTTTGACCAGGTTTTCACGAACCACCAGCCATTCGGATTCGTCGAGTTCATCGTACACCATTTTAACCGTTTCGGGCAGCCGCATGATGCTCTGCATGATGTTTTCATTCACTTCGAGACCCAATTCCTTGTGAATTGCTTTTAGCTGCTTAAAATAATCCTTGATGATTGCAGAATTGATCCGGGAGGTACTTTCAGTTCCCAGATTGTCAAGATAAATAGCAAAATCAACTTTCCCCCGGGTAAGCATTTCGGAGATTAACCTGCGTATTTCAAGGTCTTTCTCGCGATAAACCGAAGGTACACGGGTATTGATATCGAGTTGCTTGCTGTTCAGCGACTTAATTTCAAGCGTGATTTTTTTTGTTCCAACTTCAAATTCGGTTTTCCCGAATCCTGTCATCGATCTGATCATAAAATATAGGTTTTAGGCTCTAAAGATACTGAAAAAGGAAAAAGGAAAAAGGAAAAATATTGAGTCGGAAGTCAGAAGTCGGAAGTCAGAAGTAAAAAGGTTGCGGAAATGCATTATTTGAGATCAAATTAGTTCGAAAAACTGATTATTCGAAAAAATAATCTGACATTCATTTTTCCCAGTCTTCAGACTCCTGACTTCCGACTTCCGACTTCCGACTACTGACTTCTGACTCCTGACTACGAGATCACTCCTGAGCCAATCAGTTCGTCGCCATCGTACCAAGCTGCAAACTGCCCGGAGGTTATGCCACGCTGTTCTTCGTCGAAAATAATGTACATGCCATCTTGCCGCTGATAAATAGTGGCCTTTTCGAGTGGCTGGCGGTAGCGGATACGAAGATCATATCTCCGGTTCTCTCCTGAATTCATGACCAGATCAGGCCGTATCCAATGGATTTCTTCTCTCGGAATAAAAAGTCCAGGACGATACAAACCCGGATGTTCGGTACCTTCGCCCACATATAGGATGTTGCGTGATACGTCGGTTCCAATCACGAATAATGGATCCAGATGCCCGCCGATATTCAGGCCTTTCCGTTGCCCAACCGTGTAAAAATGTGCGCCTCGGTGCTCACCAATAACAGCGCCGTTCCAAGGTTTATAAGGAAAAGCAGAACAAAGTTTCCGGAAGTTTTCTTCCGTTTTTTCAACGATCTTTTTCTTTAAGATAAATTCCGCCGGAATTTCAATCACATTGCCGGTTTTGGGTTCGAGCTGCTGCTGAAGAAAGGTTGGCAAATCCACTTTTCCGACAAAACAAATCCCCTGCGAATCTTTGCGCCCGGCAGTTGGCAGGTTCTGTTGACGGGCAATTTCGCGTACTTCGGGCTTTTCAAGATGCCCGATCGGAAAAATGGCTTTGGAAAGCTGATACTGATTAAGCTGGCAAAGAAAGTAGCTCTGATCTTTATTGTTGTCTTTTCCTGCGAATAGCTGATGAATGATTTCTCCGTCCTTTTCAATTTCCGATTTCCGGCAGTAATGACCGGTCGCAACAAAATCGGCTTCGTATTTCAGGCATTCGTCCAGAAAAATGTCGAATTTTATTTCGCGGTTGCAAAGCACATCCGGATTGGGCGTGCGGCCCCGGCTGTATTCAGCAAACATGTAATCGACCACCCGTTTTTTGTAATCGACACTCAGATCGACGATGTGAAAAGGAATATTAAGTTTTTTGGCTACCAGTTCGGCGATCATGGCATCGTCTTCCCAGGTGCAGCGCGAAGTGATGGTTCCGGTTCGATCGTGCCAATTCACCATAAACAGAGCCACCACATCGTGTTCCTGCTGTTTCAGCAAATACGCGGCCACGCTCGAATCAACACCACCTGATAAACCGATAACAACACGACTCATATATCTAATGCTAGAGACGCACGGCCGTGCGTCTGTACAAAAACGTTCTATATTTTAATTGGATGCAAAAGTAGAGAAAGAAGCGTTGGTTTCCAAAGGAAAGAAATCTATTCTGCCTTGCTTCTAGCCACTAAGAAATTGGTAATCAGTTTTGCTTCGCTATAAGATATTTTGGCTTTTTGCTGCATTTCAGGCATCTTCTCTTCCCAATGCTTTCGGGTATATTTTTCAGGCAAGTGAAGATTGTGGCAACTTCCACACGATTTGGCATACAGTTCACGGCCAATTAACAGACTCTCAACAGTTGTTCCTGAATGTTCGGCATCGGCCTGGATGGGCGTATACAAAGCCGGACTGCATGCGTAAAGCCATACAACAGTCAGGCTGAGAAACCATATTCGATTTTTAGAATGCATAAGAGAAAATTAGACGCATTTGAAGCCCGTCGTCAGTCACAATGCTGCGGCTGCCAGTTTTCAGGTCGGTCAATTGAGGCATGACCGTGAAGTTTAGCCAGAAACCTTGCCCCGAATAAGAAATACCGGGGCCAGCCTTCAGGAGTGATTTCTGAAGTTCACCTTCAGCCAAAACATTTTCGTTCATCAATTCGATTCCGGCAAACCAGTTTTCGGAGATCCGGTACGAAAAACCGTAATTCAATTCGAGATTGAGTTCTTTTTCAGTCACTGTATTCATTCGATCGCCTTCAGGAGTAAATTTCTTTTCCCAGCCCAATTCTCCAACCAGGTTCAAGGCATTGATAAACCGCCCGCTTTGTTTATCCAGTATGATTTTCCCTTCCAGATCAGCGGCTTCAGGAGCCAGTTTGTATTCGAGGTAAAACGCCGATCCCAGCCTGTTCGCTACCGGATCGCTCAGTTTTAACTTCCATTCGTTCGAAAAACTGTATGAGCTTGATGTACTCAAAACATCGCTGCCATTGATGTTAGTGATTCCTGAATTGTAGCCGTAGTTCAGATAAAATGCAGTTTGCAGTTTTCCACCAAGCCCAAGCTCGAATTCGAGACTGTGATCGAAGCCCCGGTAATAATCCTGACGGCCCGTTCCGAGTGTCGACCAAACTTCAAGCTCTTTCTGTCCCTTATTTAGAACATTACTCTGGTAAGTGTATGTGAAAACACGGTCTTGCGCCTGAACGCCGATTGCCACAACCATTGCGGCTAAGAATAGGATTTTTTTCATTTGATGATTATTTTTTGTTCGTTTTACAGAAGCAAAAGTACCGGAGGTACAATCATCAAACAATCCCTAAAAGTGGGGATTTATATCAGGTCGGCGGTATTGATGTCATTTACGTCAATAATCTTTTTCAGGATGGCATACATGGTCATTCCGGAAGCCGATTTAATACCGGTCTTTTCTGAAATGTTTTTACGATGCGAGATGACCGTGTGGGTGCTCACGAACAGTTGATCGGCAATTTCCTTGTTCGAATGGCCTTTGGTAAGTAATTGCAATACCTCTATTTCGCGTTTGGTCAATTCATTATCAGTGTCTTTGCTTTGGTCTGAAAGGAATGAATTCAGGATTTCGTTTATCTTGAAACAGATCAACGTCGGTGAATCGCAAAGGTTTATTGTTTGGTTCGAATATACAGACATGGCATCCAAATGGAGCGTCATGAAATGTATATTTTGAGCCGAAGTGAGTATTTGGCGAATGAACGAACTGCTTTTTTCTTGTTCTTCAGGAGTTGCCAATATCAGGATGTGACCATTCATCGCCGGATAGTCGATCAATTCGTCGCCCCGATGAATGATGATAACTTCGCTCGCCAGACTTCCTTTCAATATCTCAAAAAGTCCGGTCAACACCAGGTCTGATTGGCAGATCACTACCACCGATATGTTCTGAGAGTTACTCATAGCTTACCAACATTTTCTCGAGCTGTTTTACCTTGGGAATCAGGATGTGATCTTCGATTCTGGAGTGGTTTTTCAGGTCTTTTTCGAACAGAAAAAGGTTAGCAAGAAAAGCGTTCCCCCGGTTTTGGTCGTAATTGGGTGGCAGGTATTTGATGATGATGTTCGTCAGATCGTCCATTTTATCGTCCATTGCCGAATGTTCTTTTTCGAAGCTTGAAATTGAAAACGATGGATACTTCTGCGTGAAACCATCCCGAAGCATTGAGTTTTCAATCACTGAATTGAGTTCAAGAATAAACGGAAACATTTCGCGCTCTTCAAAATTGATGTGAATGACGAATTCCTCCTTAAACTTGGCGTAAAACTTCCGGACCAGTTCGTTTTCGATATTTTCATCCGGGCTGGCCGACAGAAAAAGCTCAATCATCCGGTCGTTTTCCGGAATTAAGTACTCTTTGTAATACTGGTGTGTCTTTATAAGATATTCAATTACTATCGAAACCGGAAAGTCGAGCAATCGTTTCTCAGGAAAATAAGCTTCGTAATGAAAAACATTGATGGTCTCAACAAAAAAGTTGAGATCGATTCCCTTTTCCTCACAAATATTTCGGATCGTCCGGTCGCCAAAACCCAGTTTTACTCCCAGTCGGTTGATTACCGGAAGTAATGAATGATCTTTGTGAATAACCGAAGCAAGTTTGCTGTTTTCGTTAAACAATTCCATGGGTTTCAGGATAATGGTTTAATGCTATAAAGATTACAAAATAATCAGGAAAAGGTTCATGCCTCAAAATACGAAAACCCCACTTTCGGTGAGGTTTCTATGAGATATTGATCCGATGACTGAAAGTCATCAGATCAATTCGCGTTAGAGTTTACGGCCTTCTGCTCCAAAAAGTCCTTTTAGGTTTTGGTTCAGTCTGCGCCGATGGATGATTGTTTGGCCTGACTTCGCGGGTTCCGGAGCTTTCCCTTACGGCCTGTCCGTTATGCTGACGGGCAATGGGTTTCCGGGTCTGTTTGGCAGGAGCTTTCTCAGGTGTAAAATCGGTCATTGCATACGGATGATCGCTGACCACCGGAATGGTTTGAGAAATTAATCGCTGAATATCGCGCAGAAAGGTAATTTCGGTATTGTCGCACAACGAAAGGGCAATTCCACTTTGACCAGCACGTCCGGTTCTTCCGATCCGGTGCACATAGGTTTCAGGAATATTGGGAATTTCGTAATTGATTACATGCGACAAATCGTCAATATCAATACCTCTTGCGGCAATATCGGTTGCAACTAAAAGCCTGATATTTCCGGCTTTAAAGTCTGAAAGCGCTTTCTGGCGGGCATTCTGCGATTTATTTCCATGAATGGCTTGTGCCTGGTGTCCGTTTTTCTGAAGAAACTGAACCACTTTATCGGCGCCATGTTTGGTCCGTGTAAAAACCAAAGCTGAAACGATTTCCCGATTTCTCAGCAAATGAAGTAGCAAACTGCGTTTATCGGCATAATTCACCATGTACATCTGCTGTTCCACTTTTTCGGCGGTAGTCACTTCCGGAGTAATTTCAACCTTGACTGGATTTTTCAGGATGGTTTGCGACAGTTTTACGATATCCGTTGGCATGGTGGCCGAGAAGAATAACGACTGGCGTTCGCATGGTAATTCAGCAATGATGCGTTTTACATCGTGGATGAAACCCATGTCGAGCATGCGGTCGGCTTCGTCGAGTACAAATAATTCGACGCCTCGCAAATCAATATAGCCTTGGTTCATCAGATCAAGTAAACGGCCCGGCGTAGCTATCAGGATGTCGATTCCCTGGCGAAGGGCATCGGTTTGAGGACGTTCTCCCACACCACCAAAAATGACCGTATGTTTCAATCCGGCATATCGCCCGTAGGCACCAAAACTTTCGCCAATCTGGATCGCCAGTTCGCGGGTAGGAGTTACAATCAGTGATTTAATTTTGCGTTTTCCTTTGGCAGGAATGTGTGAGTCGTTGAGAATCTGGATGATCGGAATGGCAAAAGCCGCCGTTTTTCCTGTTCCTGTTTGTGCACAACCTAATAAATCTTTTCGCTGAAGTATGATGGGTATTGCTTGTTCCTGAATGGGGGTAGGTGTTTCGTAACCTTCTGTTTTTAAAGCCCTCAGGATGGGCTCAATTAAATCTAAATTTTCAAATAACATTTTATCATTTTGGAAAGGCTCTCTTGTCAAACTTTATTGACCGGCCTTTGTGTTAACGGCGCAAATGTAAACATAAATAGTCGGCCGAATATGAATTCAGGGTTAAATCTTTGTTTTAGCCGGATTACAAAGGTACAAATCGAACCGGATTCAAGATCAGGGTGGGCAGGAGCTGAAACGGATTCAACCCCTGTCCCATTTTTATCAAATCGCTATTACTTATAGACAACTTCTCTAAGCAATTTTGTGCCATACATCGACCGCATATTCACACGAATCTCGCGGAGTTTCTTTTGATCTTCCTCACCGCCAACCACTTTCTTTTGAATCGCATCCCATTTGTCTTCATTGCCTTCCATGCTGGCCAGGTTTTTATACTCCACCATCAGCATGATCTGCCAATCGTCAGGGTTGGATGCCGTTCCTTCAAATATTTTATACGAAACAATTAATCCTTGTTTAATCGCCTCATCCTGAACTGCTTTCCAGGTCGTTTTTAAACCATTCAGATAATCTACTCCCTGGCCATTTTTAATCTGGACAAAGGAAACAGTCCATGCCGATCCGTCTTTATAGGTGCGGTCCTGAGCAAAACTATAGGTGCTGACTACAACTACCAACAAAACAATCACTTAGAAATAGTAACGAAATAACTTGTTTGTTTCATTACAAAGAAGTACCTTTCAGGCATGAAAGATACGGAGTTGATATCAAATCGGCATAAAATTTTAGCCCCATTATTAGACGAGAAGGCTCATAGGTTGATGATTGC
>JANXYV010000009.1 GCA_025355875.1 Prolixibacteraceae bacterium
AGATAATTGCCAAAATAGCAACGAAACTGTCATCTGTCAGGCAGTAGCCTGATAGCGTGTCGATTAGTCAACTACTGAACAGATAATTATGAAACTTAACATGCCCTATTATCGGGCTTCAGATATGTGGGAAACTTCAATTTAGTAATAACCTGAGTTCGATTCTAAAAAAGCACCAATTGGTTTGATTCCACGGTCTGATACTTGATTGCTGGTTTCTTAGGGAAAAACGAATAAGCAATAAGTGCAGACATTAAGTTGGTCATAAAGTTTCCAAAAGATCTGTGTCTGGAATGTTCCACCGAACAGATGTTTTTCAATTCATCGTTAATTGTCTCAATAATTGAGCGTTTCCTCAACAATAGCTTGTCTTTCATTTCCATCAAGACGTTTTTCATGTTGTTTCGTATATGAGTGATCAGGTGCAATCCGTCAACGAAAAGTATATCAGTAAGTGATTGAGAGATATACCCTTTGTCAGCATAGAGTTTGCCTTTGATTTTCTCTACAAATGCTTTATTTTTTAAAGGCTCTCTATCATCTGTATTGCCAGGGGTTACGACAAAATTCAAGATTTCACCTTTGTCATTAACCACGTAATGAAGTTTAAAGCCAAAGAAATAACCCATTGTAGACTTTCCTCTTTGAGCAATCCCATCAAAAACTTTGTGGCGGGGAATTCGTTTATTCTTGCACACACTGATCGAGGTTGAATCAATAAAGGAAATTCCGGTACATTGCCCCATACAACAAGTTTTCAAAAACAGGGCCATCGGCAGAATTGCTCCCTGCAATAATTCAGTGAACCTGTTATATGACACTGTTTTAGGAAAATAACTGAACAAATGGGTTTGAACATAGCTCAGATAAAAGTGCTTCAGGTTCTTGAATGCTCCATAATGAAACAACACCATAATGGTGATAACCTCACTTTGGCTCATTATTGGCTTTTTCTTAGGCTCATTGCCCAATGAATGATTTGAAACAGTTTTATCAAATTCCTGGCAAAATTCATCTGCCAAATAGAAAATTTCAATAATTTTATCTTCGATTAAATACATGGGTTTTGCTTCTAATTATTTGTTTGTCAGACTTTTAAATTAGCAAAATCCATGTTGTTTTCCAAATGATTGTTCAAATATTTTTAACCCTATTGTCTTATTTTCAATTAGTTAATAATCGAACTCAGGTTAATACCTATTTTTTGAAACCCTATAATTTACAGGCAATTTTGCACTAACTACCATGAAATCAAGAGACCTTGAACTCGCTTCATTTTATCTGTTATTTGATCTGCTTATACTAAATGTGGCTATAGTAGTTGTAGGCATCTTTGATATTGGCTATTCAGCAGATAGATATACCGGAATAACCATATACTTGCTTCAAGGAAACCTGGCAGCCTTGATTTCCTATCTAACATTCAACCGGTCGAATCCGTATCTTCAGGATTCGTTTAAAAAGAGGGCTTTTTTAAACCTAAAACGAACGGTAGTTTTCATCTTCTTTTCTTCTATCATTTCATTGTTGTTTATTCCACTTGACTATTCAGGAATATTCTTCTTAAAATATACAATTCTGTTCTATGTAGGTGAACTTAGTTTCCATTGGGCTCTGTTCAACTACTTTAAGTACATGCGATCTAAAGGGATAAACACAAAACATATCCTGATTATTGGATACAACGAAACAGCCTGGGTTCTTCGGAAAGCATTGGAAAGCGATTTTCTAATGGGCTATAAATTTGTTGGATTTGTTTCAGACGAGAATACGGAATATCCCGATTGGGTAGGTTATCCCGATCAACTTTTAAGCCTGATCTCAAAACATCATATTGAGATGATCTTTGTAACCATGTCGATGTTCTCTGAGGAAAATAAATTGGATGAATATTACAGAATCTGTACTTCCAACGGCATACATCTTAGACTAATTCCTGAAGACCAGCATTGGGATAAGACCCGCCTCAACAGAGTATCGGCTGACAAACTTGTGGTTATTAATCCACAGGAAGTTCCACTGGACAATTCATTGGCACGGATTTCAAAGCGCTTGTTCGATATTCTTTTTTCAAGCTTTTGCATCCTGTTCATTTTTTCGTGGCTATTTCCCATTCTGACTCTGATTATCAAATTGAGCTCAAAAGGTCCTGTCTTTTTTGTCCAGAAACGAACCGGCATCAACAACCGGATCTTCAATTGCATTAAATTCAGGAGCATGTATGTAAACGAGCACTCCGACAGCAAACAAGCGACAAAAAATGACAGCCGGATTACGCCAATCGGAAAATTTATGCGTAAATCCAATCTGGATGAAATGCCCCAGTTCTTCAATGTTTTTTTAGGTCAGATGTCAGTAGTCGGACCACGCCCGCACATGTTAAACCACACCAAAGAATTCTCAGAATTAGTCAGATTCTATCTGATTCGACATTATGTGCGACCTGGAATTACCGGTTGGGCCCAGGTAAATGGGTTTCGTGGAATTACCGATGAAGTCTGGAAACTGGAAAAACGGGTTGAATACGATATGCAGTACATAGAAGGCTGGAATTTCTGGTGGGATATCAAAATTATCCTGTTGACGGTGTTCAACAGAAAAATATATTGGAATGCAGGTTAGTCAATGTTTTATTTATATGGTTTAAAATCTTCATGCATTCCTTTTAAATTAAGGTACGAGAATCTCTTTCAAGTTAGCTCTCTGTATCTATTAACGGTCTAATAATTAACGAGTCCTCTTACTCAAAATTATAATTAAAAAACGTGACTCATTCTTAGTGACTGTTTAAATTTCCCAGAGGGAAAACATTTGGGTAGAGAAGCAGTCATTTACCGATTCATTTTGTCTCGTACGAGACAAAAGATCATCTGAAATCATTCCTTTCCTACCCACATTTTGTTCCTAACGGAACGATAAAATAGAATTTTAACAGTTTCTAAGTTTTGCAATCTCAGTTTAACTCCAGTTTATAAAAAAGTTGTAAATATCTCGATCTATCTGATGGAGCAACCCAAGCTATTCTCCTTATTACTTGAAAAACTGAACGCCGAATTGGTCATTTTGCCTGATAAAAACGAGGAAAATCCAAATAATACCCTTCGGGCGCTATGGCATTTGTCTTTCGGCAACCGGATTTCTCCAATAACGGCAGAGGGAATTGGTCTGCCCGAACTTAGTGACCTTCAACTCGAAAACCTTAGAGAGTTGATTGACCTTCGACTATCCGGTATGCCATTGGCACATCTTACCGAACGGCAACATTTTATGGGTCTGGATTTTATGCTTAACAAAGGACTTTATATTCCAAGAAAAGAAACAGAATTGTTGGCCAAAACTGCGATCGATACTGTATTAAAAGATTTTGAGAGCCAGGCAAAGGTAAAAGTCTTGGATTTATGCACAGGGATTGGAACAATAGCACTTTCTGTCGTATACCACTGTCCTAATTGTCAGGTGGCTGGTTCCGATATATATGAACCGGCAATCCAGGCAGCCAAGACAAACGCAGTTCATTTTGAGCTCGAATACAGGACTTCATTCTATCACGCTGATCTTTTTGATCCTTTTGAAAGCACAGGCCACAAAAAGAATACAGATGTTATTGTTTGTAATCCTCCCTATATTTCCACAGCAAAAGTCAAAGAGATGAGAATGGAAATTTCAAATCATGAAAATGAAGAAGCATTTGATGCCGGACCTTTTGGATTATCCATTTTCAATAAACTCATTTCTGAAGCTCCTGAATACCTCAAAACCAATGGATATCTGATATTTGAATGCGGTGCTGGACAAGGGGAATTCCTTACCGGACGCATTAAAAAAAATGGGAATTATAGCGAAATAACTCAGGTTTTCGACAAAAATGGGAACATCCGGGTTATAAAGGCAAAAAAGATAAATCCTTAAATAAATAACCTCCAACTTATTTTCCTACAACATGATCGAAAGTTTAATTACTTCAAAAACCAGAATTAAGCTTCTGCTTAAATTCTTTTTGAATAGTCAAACAAAAAGCTACCTGAGAAGCCTGGAAACTGAACTTGGTGAATCGAGTAATTCCATCCGTGTGGAATTAAACCGCATGGAGAATGCCGGACTACTCGACTCTGCTATCGAAGGAAATAAAAAAATGTTCTTTGCCAACATAAAACATCCACTTTTTGATGACATCAACAATATTCTGAAAAAGTTTATTGGTATCGACCAGATTACCGAACAGATAACCAGCCGTATCGGCGACCTTCAGGAAGCATATCTAACCGGTGATTTTGCCATTGGCAAAGATTCGGAAATCATTGATATGACCTTAATTGGCGAGCACCTCGACCGCCCGTTCATTGAAACTCTGGTAGAGAAAGCCGAAAGCTACATTCATCGAAGAATAAAATATATTATTCTGACCAAAGAAGAAATGATTCAGTTCTACACCAACAAACCAGTTCTCCTGATCTGGAAATCGCATATTTAATTTTTAAATAACATATATTTGCTGTTCAATCTTGTCTTTCTAACATTTTTATGCTTAATCAACTTCTACATAAAAAACAGCATTTAGCTCTGATAGGACTTGGATATGTAGGTCTTCCAATTGCATTAGAATTTGCTCGTTTCATGTCGGTCATTGGATTCGATATTAACGATCAACGGGTTCAAATGATGAAAAAAAGCATCGATCCATGTAAGGAATTGTCCTCCGAAGCCTTCAATAATACAATGATAGCGTTCACATCAAATCCAGAAGATCTGCGTAAAGCAAGCTTTTTCATTGTTGCTGTTCCTACGCCGATTAATGAGTATAACCAGCCTAACCTTAAACCTCTCATTAGTGCTAGTATAACGGTTGGAAAGGCTCTTAAAAAAGGGGATTACGTAGTGTATGAATCGACTGTATATCCTGGATGTACTGAGGAAGATTGTATTCCTGTACTCGAACAAGAGTCCGGACTCAAATGCGGAACCGATTTCAAAGTAGGTTATTCGCCGGAAAGAATAAATCCCGGAGATAAAGTTCACACGCTCACCAATACAAAAAAAATCGTCTCGGGTTGCGATGCCGATTCATTGGAAGTCATTGCCAGCGTTTATGAACAGGTTATCACAGCTGGTGTTCATCGTGCAACGAGTATAAAGGTTGCGGAAGCCGGCAAGATCATTGAAAACACTCAGCGCGATGTGAATATTGCCCTGATGAACGAATTATCCATCATCTTTAACCGAATGGGCATAAACACCTATGATGTGATTGAAGCTGCCGGAACAAAATGGAATTTCCTGAAATTTTATCCGGGGTTAGTCGGTGGTCATTGCATTGGAGTAGATCCGTATTATCTGGTGCACAAAGCGAAACAGTTGGGTTATCATGCCCATCTTATTGACGCCGGACGTTTTGTAAACGACTCGATGGGTGGATACATTGCCAAGCAGGCTGTCAAGCGCATTCTGGCGGCAGACAAGCACCTGAGCGAATCACGTATCCTGGTAATGGGGTTTACCTTTAAGGAAAATGTTTCTGACATTCGTAATACAAAAGTCGCCGACATCATCAATGAACTTCAGTCGTATCGGGTGCAGGTCGATTTAGTCGATCCTTATGCTGATGCCGATGAAGTGAAGCACGAATATGGCATTGAACTAAACATTCAGCCTCAGGGGACCTATGATGCAATTATTGTAGCTGTTGCTCACAGGCAATACCGGAAAATGTCTGAACAGGACTTTTTGAAACTGGCCAACGAAACTTGTTTGCTTGTTGATATTAAAGGCCTATACTCAAATCAAATCGAAAAGCTTGAATACTGGAGTTTGTAGCAGGTTTATCGTCAAAATCTGACATTTATTCCTGACCATTCATTTCCTTTCATTCATCTCCTGTCTCCCGACTCCTGACTTCCGACTTCCGACTCCGGTCTTCCTTTTCCTACATCTCCACCACGATCCCAATACTTCCGGTGATTAAGCTCTTGCTTTCAGGAGCAACCACACCACTTTCATTGGATTCCCACCAGGTTTTTGCATAACCCAAACTTCCCACCAGACGATAATAATTCAGCAATCCAGAATTGCGAAGCTTCCAGTCAAACTTAAATTCCGACTGCATCGTCCAGTCATAAATCCCATCTTTTGTAAAACTTAACAGTGGATACTTAAGTACATCATCTCCCATCTGGTAGCGATAGACATCCCCGTAAATCTGATAAACATTGGTGCTGGCCAAATCATTGGTCCCATGAATGATCAATCGGTTGTCCAAGGATAAAACCAAATCAGGAACAGCTACATTGACAAGCTTCCACTGGAATTCACCCGAATTGGGCGGAAGATAAAACCCTAAATTAAATTCATCGTGCGTATAGGTCATATCATTGGGCCGGTCGCCAAAGGTGTTGAATTTAGCATCAGGATAATGAGTATAAACAAATGGCGTAAGCCGGGTGTATTTCAAGGTGGAACTGGTTCCCGGAATCAATCCGGATAAAAGCGCAGTCTTCCATCCCACTTGCCAGGCATACCGGTTTCTCGGCATTTTTAACAGATTTCCTGAACTGGTAAAGCTGAATTCATCCACAAAAAAACTTCCCCATACCTTTCCAAGCTTCGGAATCATTCCAGCCACATCAAAAAACATCGACAAATTATCGTGATCGCCTACATCGATCTGGGTAAAATGCGGCATGACAAAAGGCACCAAATAGGCCAGTTCCAATCGTTTTGACCAGATATTTCCACCGCCCATCGTTAACTCAATCCATCGCGAAGGAATGATTTCAAGCATCTGGAAAGAAAAATTCTTTTGAACCTGCCCCAAATCATATCCATAAATAGCTTTTCGGTAATCTGAACTCTGATTGGCATATGAAAACAATGAACCATACAGATAGGAATATCTTATCCATTTTGCAGGCTGTATCTTCAACTCGATGCCGGGGAACCTCCTGGCTGTTGCTGAAAGCACCAGATTGTCATCATCATGTCCCCAGGCCCTTCGCTGATTGTTCATATTAAATTGAACAGCGCCATCCAGCCACGAACCGTTCAGTTCAGTATGATAAATCATTCCTGCGGTCATTGATTCAGAGACTGGTTTTCCTTCTCCGGAAGTGGCATCAGTTAAAACATGAGCCCACATGGTTTCAAAATTAAACCGGTAAGGCAAATAGGAATAGCCAACTGCCTCGCCAGGAAAAACAACGTGTTGATCTCGTGTATACGACTGATAAAACATATCCGGCGACAGTCGTTCAACAGCAAGTCCCATGCCGCCGGTGAATGTCCAGTGTTCACCCAGATCTCCTGAGATATAGGGTTCACCTATCAGGCTGGTTGACCAGGTTGCATTGTCGCCCATTCCGGAGCGGACCGAAACATCGGCGCTGAAACCTGCAAGTGCAAAGGTATTTTTCGATGCGGATTTATAAATTGTCAAACCATTGGTATCCTCGCTAAAATCAGCAATATATCGGTTTAACGATTTTCTTTCCTTTTCAGACAAATTCTCTTTTGAAGCCAGTTTCTTTAAAAGATCTGCAATAAAAACTTTCGTATAAGGTTTGGCCTGAGGCAAAAAACCCAATTCACCTTTGGCTTCATAGAATGACAAAAACTGGTAGACCGAATTGGTGATCGGGACAATTTTATTTTTCAACCGAAGAACTTTGGTCTCCTGATCCTGTCCTGAATTTTGTTTCGCATTTACTGGTTGAGCCATCAAAAGCCCAATTTGACTCAAGCTCAATATTAGAACGGAAGTAAAGATTCTCAAATTCATAAAACAAAATTTAGGTTCATTAAAAGTAAAGATAAACAAATGAGCCGGAAAATTGCCTCAACCAGAATAAAAGTAAATTGTTAATTCAGGATAAGAGCTTGAATGATATTCCGCAGGCCAATTTAAAAAACAATACTTTTGCAATTCAATTTAGTTCATACTTAAAACAAAAATAAAGCATGGCAACACATAAAAAAGCACTTTTAATGATTCTCGACGGTTGGGGAATCGGCGATGGCACAGCGAAAGACATTATTTCGACTGCTCCCACGCCCTTCATGGATTATCTGAATGCCAATTATCCGCATTCGCAGTTGCTCACTTGCGGCGAATATGTTGGCTTGCCCGACGGTCAAATGGGAAACTCGGAAGTTGGCCACCTTAATATTGGCGCTGGCCGCGTCATTTACCAGGATATGGTAAAAATTACCAAAGCCATCCGTGAAAAAACGCTCTGGAACGAGCCGCAAATTGTGAAAGCGTTCACCTATGCCAAAGAGAACAATAAAAATGTTCATCTCATTGGATTGATTGGCCCTGGCGGTGTTCACGCCTTGAGTGCACACATGGTCGCTCTTTGTCAGATTGGAACTGATTTTGGCTTGAAAAACACATTCATTCATGGTTTGACCGATGGACGCGATACTGATCCCCGTTCAGGACTAGGATTCCTCGAAGAAGATCTTGAAAATCTGAAAGGCACAAACGGAAAATTTGCGTCACTCATTGGCCGGTATTTCGGAATGGATCGGGATAAAAACTGGGACCGGATGAAATTGGCGTACGATTTATATACCGAAGGAAAAGGAACTCCATCAACCGATCTTTTGAAAACAGTCAAAGAATCGTATGATACAGGAGTCACCGACGAATTCCTGAAACCAATCGTAATGGTTGACGAAAATAGAAAACCGCTGGCAACCATTCAGGAGAACGATGTGGTCATCTGTTTTAACTTCCGCACCGACCGGCTTCGTGAATCAACAATTGCATTTACTCAACAGGATTTTCCTGAATTTGGAATGAAAACCATGCCTCTGCAATGGTACACGATGACCAACTACAAAGCTGATTTCAAAAATGTACATGTCATTTTTGACAAACCAAACCTGGATAATACCTTGGGAGAAATCATTTCGAAAGCCGGAATGAAACAAATCAGGATTGCCGAAACCGAAAAATATGCCCACGTTACCTTCTTTTTCAGCGGGGGCCGTGAAGATGTTTTTGAAGGCGAAACCCGTCTGATGGCTCAATCACCGAAGGTTCCAACCTACGATTTTCAACCCGAGATGTCGGCGCCACTGGTTCGCGATCTCATTGTTCCTGAATTAATCAATCATACCGCTGATTTTGTGTGCCTGAATTTTGCAAACGGCGACATGGTAGGTCACACCGGTCTATACGAAGCAATTTCAAAGGCAGTCACTGCCGTCGACAGTTGTGCTAAAGCGGTGGTAGAAGCTGCTCAAAAAGGTGGCTACGAAATACTCATCATTGCCGACCATGGAAATGCCGACAATGCAGTGAACGAGGATGGATCGCCGAACACGGCTCATTCGCTGAACCCGGTTCCCTGCATCTACATTTCTGAAAATAAAAATATTAAAATCAAAAATGGCATTTTGGCAGATGTGGCTCCTACCCTGCTTAAAATCATGGGTTTGGAAATCCCTTCAGAAATGACCGGAAATGTTTTGATTGAAGAATAACATAAAAGAAATTCCAGGTTCCAAATTTCAAATTCCGAGTGGATACCTGGAATTTGAAATTTGAAACTTGAAACCTTTTCCCTGCCATGCTCGAAATCGGCCGTGCCATTGTTAGTTTGGACATTCTGGAAAAACAATTCCTTTGCGATTTGCTAAAGTGCAAAGGCGCCTGCTGTGTGGAAGGTGATTCGGGCGCTCCGGTTACGCTGGAAGAGGCGAAAGCAATTGAAGATGCCTATCCTGAAGTTGAAACCTATATTCCTGAAAATCATCGAGTTGAAATTCGTAAACAAGGTTTTTCGGTGATTGATATGGACGGGGATTTGGTTACGCCATTGGTCAATAACAAACAATGTGCTTATACTTTCGTAGAAAAAGGTATCCTGAAATGTGGCATCGAAAAAGCTTTCCTGGACGGAAAAATCCAGTTTCGTAAACCTGTTTCATGCCATCTGTTTCCAATTCGGATTACTGAATACAAACGGTTTGATGCCGTAAACTATCAGAAAATCGACATTTGTAAACCCGGGCGTGAATGTGGAAAAAGCGCTAAACTACCGCTCTATATTTTCCTGAAAGAGCCACTTATCCGGAAATACGGCGAAGAATGGTACGAACAGCTCGCTTATGCGGGAGAAAACTTCGCAAGAAAAAGCAAAGAGGAATGTTGAATGACTTTTATGCCAATATTTCTATCCGGTTTTTCTCAGGATCAAAAACAGCGCTTTCGTAGTAGCCATCTCCGGTCATTCTTCCCGGGCTGATTATTTCAAATCCATCTTCACGAAGCATTTCGGTAATTTGATCGACACGCTCACGCGAACCAACTTTAAAGGCAAAATGTGCAATTCCGGTATGATGTTTCCGGTAATCATTTTTATTGGTGGTCACGGTGGGCATTTCCATCAGTTCAAGCCGGCAATCACTTCCGAAAGAAAGAAAATAGGATCTGAACTCTTTTGAATGATTATAATATCCTGATCCTGAAACTGCATCGAAATAATGCGTGTAAAAGTTACGCATGCCTTCCAGATCGCGGGTCCAAATTGCCAGATGTTCAATTTTCATAAATGAAGTATTTGTATTTGTTAATTTGATTCTCATCCATTTCTATCCAAATTTATACTATTTATGGCCTTTCCTGAAAATTCGTCCGAATTTATTTTACATCCATAAAATAAAATTCAGGTACTGAACCAAGAAAGCTACTTCAAATCACTTGACATTCCATAATAACAATGGAGATAGTCAACCTAAACTGGCAAAACTCCGACGCGATGATTCCAGAATTCGAACAAATTAAATCTTTGCTGCATTTTCGACTTTCAAATTTTAAATTCATGCAAATCCTTAGCGAAGGAAAAAGCAATTTTATACTTTTACAATCTAATTGGTTCAATATAGATTTGATCCGAAGTTTTGATGTGAATTTATGGGGAAATTGGAAGTTTTGACAATTCCTGCCATGTTGCAGGCGAGTTTTAAAGATTTTGGCAATCGGCAGTCATTGATATTTGCAGGTGAAGAAAATCGGACATATTCTCAACTTGAAAACGAGATTAAAAAAGCAGCTCTTCAGTTAAAATCTGTTGGAGTTGAAAAAGGGGAAAAAATCGCAATTCTGAGTTTGAACATGCCTCAATGGGGAATTGCTTTTTTTGCTGCCAGCGTTATTGGAGCGGTTGTAGTTCCTGTACTTCCCGACTTTCATCCGAACGAAATAAAAAATATTCTTGAGCATGCCGATGTATCGGTCGTTTATGTCTCCGAAACCTTAAGGTTAAAATTGGGTACGCCTGAAAATATGACAGTCATTTCCATCGAAAATTTCGTTCTTAGTTCTGAGGCTTCGAATTGTTCCATTGACGATATGGATGAGCGGAAATTTGAATACGAGAAAGTTCAGGAAAATGATCTGGCTTCCATTATTTATACTTCGGGTACTACCGGAACTTCAAAAGGGGTTATGCTGAGCCACAAAAACATCGTTTGGACGGCCCAACAATGCTGGATTATTCAAAATATTATCCCTTCCGACCGGTTTCTTTCTGTACTTCCATTGTCACACACCTTCGAAAATACGATTGGACTTATTTTACCCATTAAATACGGGGCTTCGGTCAGCTATCTTCAGAAACCTCCGGTGGCCTCAGTATTGATATCCGCTTTGCAGCAGGTAAAGCCAACCATGATGCTGGTTGTGCCATTAATCATCGAGAAAATTTACAAATCCAAAATATTACCGGAAATCAACCGGAAAATGATTACCAGGGTACTTTATAAAATGCCTGCTTTCCGCAAAATCCTGAACAAGGTTGCAGGGAAGAAACTCTATGAAACCTTTGGTGGCCAGTTGAAGTTCTTTGGGGTCGGCGGTGCAAAACTCGATGATAATGTTGAACGGTTCCTGATGGAAGGTGGTTTTCCACTGGCCATTGGTTATGGAATGACCGAATCTTCGCCTCTTCTGGCTGGCGCAGGTGTTGGCAAAACCCGTTTCCTGTCAACCGGGACTCCAATGGCCGGAGTAAAAATTCGGATTTCAGGGGCAGATCCCAAAACCGGACGGGGCGAAATTCAGGCTAAAGGCCAAAACGTGATGCTTGGCTATTACAAGGAAACCGAAATTACCCGGCAAGCATTTACTGAAGACGGATGGCTGAAAACCGGCGACCTTGGCTATTTTGACCAGGATGGCAATCTGTTTATCAAAGGCCGGATGAAAAATATGATCGTCGGATCCAGCGGAGAAAACATTTATCCTGAAGAAATTGAATCGGTAATCAACCGGATGGAATATGTTCTTGAATCGCTGGTTATGCAAAAAAAAGGCAGACTGGTCGCTCTGGTACATCTGAATATGGAAGAACTTGAACAAAAATACCAGGATTTAAAATCCGAAACCGTATCATTTCTAAACGACAAAGCGGATGAAATTCTTCAGGAGATTCAGAAAAAGGTGAACGACGAATTGAACAAGTTTTCACAAATACAGCGTTTTGTCCTGCATCCCGACCCTTTCGAAAAAACACCGACTCAGAAAATCAAACGATTTCTGTATTATGCATGATTCTAAAGTTTCATTTCCATGAGCTTTCTAGCTGAATTTCAGGCACTCAGTGTATACCGAAAGAACTTCCGGATCTTTTTCAGCGCCTGAAAAGAAAAAAAATGAAACGCCGATTATTAGGTAACACTTTAAATGATTAAATTTAAGGTGTTGAAATACAAGATTCCACTATGCTTTCTCAAGGCCACAAAACCGAATATCTTTCGGGTTATATTAAAATTAACGAAAACCTTCAGATTGAAGAGTTTTCCGGACAGGTCAATCAGATACTCAGGCATGAGAACCTGGATATGGACATGGATTTTTCTCAGATTATTCAGGGCCTGAAAAAGAACCTTAGCTTATTTTTCGAAAATGAAGTGTTTCCGGCCATCCAGGAAAATAAAATCAAACATTTAATTTTTAAACGAAAAAACAGCATCCTCTCCATTTCAATTACACCTCTTTGTTCAGGCCTGACAATTCTCAGCTTCGAGGAAACCTATCAGGCCAATAAACAAATTGAACAAACTCTGCCCGATCAGTTGCAGGAAATCATGATCCGGATTAATCCTGACATGCAACTGGTATTTATTTCGAAAAGCTGCAATGCCAAACTGGGGATCAAAGCATCAGAAATAATTGGCAAAACCCTGGAAGAAAATCAACTATTCAAGGAAAATACGGCACTGATTACCGGTCTGGTTTCGAAAGTTTTTCAGCAGCAAAAACCACTGGAAGACGAGATTAAGCTAAAAAAAGGAGAAACCCAGCTTTGGTGGAATGTTCTGATCATTCCGGAAAATGACAGCCTGAATAAACATCAGTCAGTATTGCTTATCCTCAAAAATATTACCCGATACAAAGCGATTGAAGATAAGTTATTCGAAAGTGAGCAACGGTACCAAATGGCTATCGAGGCCGCCGACTTAGGAATTTGGGATTATGAGGTTCTTACCAACAAGACATTTTATTCGCGCCGTTGGAAATCAATCCTGGGTTATTATCCCGATGAATTGAGTGATAGTTATTTGGAATGGGAAGAATTGCTTCATCCGGAAGACAAAGACAGGATGACCCGTTTCATGAACAGTTTTCTGGAAAGTGATTTGCGTGTGTTTGAAGCCGAATTCAGGATGAAGCATAAAAACGGGCATTACGTCTGGATTAAAAGCCGTGCCTCTGCCTCGCGCGATGAGAACGGAAAAGTGATCAGGATGCTCGGCACTCACCGCGATATTTCGGAAGAAAAAAAATCAGAAAGTGAATTAAAAAAGCTGCACCAGGCCATTCTTCAAAGTCCAATAGCCGTGGTCATTACCGATCAATTAGGATATATCGAGTTTTGCAATCCGGCCTTTTGCAAAATTACCGGGTGGAACGATCAGGAAGTAATCGGTAAAAAACCAGGCATCCTCCGATCAGGATTTCAAACTCAGGGATTTTACGCCAAGCTTTGGGAAACAATAAGTTCGGGCAACGAATGGCAGGGAGAATTCAAGAACAAAAAGAAAAACGGCGAATTCTATTGGGAGCTTGCCAGCATTTCACCTATCCGGAATAACTTCGGAACCATTACCCATTATGTAAAAATAGCCGAAAACATTACCTATCTGAAAAAAATTGAAAAGGATTTAAAAAAGGCCAAACAGGATGCTGAAGTAGCCAACAATTATAAAAATCATTTTCTGGCCAACATGAGCCATGAAATCCGAACCCCGATAAACACGATCATTGGATTTAGTGAGCTGATCAAAAATGAAGGTCTGCAACCCCAGAAACGCAATAAATATTCCGAGATCATTGAAGAAAACAGTCAGTCTCTGTTACGTTTGATCGACGACATCATCGACGTCTCCAAAATCGAAGCCAACGAACTGAAGATTAAGAAAGAAGCCTGTCCTCTGGGCGAATTGTTCACAGAGCTCGAAATGACTTATAATAATTTTCTGAAGCGGAAACAAAAGCGAAATCTTAAACTTGACTTCCGTATTCCCGAAGAGCCACATCATGACATCATTTTTACGGACCCATACCGGCTTCGTCAGATCCTTAACAACCTGTACCTAAATGCATTGAAATATACCGAAAAAGGTAAGATAGAAGTTGGATATAGCATTGTCAACGAAACCAAACTCCGGTTCTTTGTTTCCGACACAGGGACCGGAATACCGGCAAACAGGCTAAACAATATCTTCAAACGGTTCAATTACAACGAAGATTCAATGGTAACCGATTCAGGTGCATCCGGATTAGGTTTATCTATTTGTAAGGATCTTTCGGTTTTGCTGGGAGGTGATATTTCCGTGAAATCGGTCGAGGGCGAAGGCAGTGTCTTTTACCTCAGCCTTCCTTACGACAAAATCAAAATCCCGATGGCGCGCACAGCAGTCAAATCGACCCATCAGGCAAGGTATAACTTCAGCAATTTCACCATCATGGTGGCCGAAGACACACACTACAATTATGAATACCTCTATAGCATTCTTGAAAAAACCGGGGCAAATGTGGTTTGGGCAAAAGATGGGATTGATGTTTTGAAACTGTATAACAACAGCAAAATTGATCTCATCCTGATGGATATCCAGCTTCCCGAAATCAGTGGTTACGAAGCAACGGCACAGATCAGGCAGAGCAACAAAGACATCCCGATTATTGCTCAGACTGCCTATGCCATGGCCGAAGACCGACAAAAATGTCTGGATGCCGGCTGTAACGAAGTGTTGGTGAAACCCATGCGCATGGATGAAGTTTTAATAACCGTGGCCCGTTTCCTGAACAAATAAATTCCTGAAAAATGAAGGCATGTTCCAATAATTCAATTTTGCTGACTAAATTTGAAGCAACCAAAAGAAATGGGATATGCACCTTGATCGGTTTCCTTCCAGATTACTTGAAAATGCAGTGAACGAATTTGCCAAACTGCCTGGCATAGGACGAAAATCGGCCTTGCGGCTGGTGCTGCACCTGCTCAAACAGGATATTCACGAAGTTGAGATATTCGGGAACAGCCTCATCCAGTTGCGTTCCGAAATCAGGCATTGTAAATGCTGCCACAACATCTCGGATACCGATATCTGTAACATCTGTGCCAATCCGTCGCGAAACCCTTCGCTCATCTGCGTGGTTGAAAATATCAAAGATGTGATGTCAATCGAAAATACCCATCAGTTTAGCGGATTATACCATGTTTTAGGTGGAATTATCTCACCAATGGACGGGATCGGCCCATCTGATCTGGAAATTGAATCCCTGATAAGCCGCGTGAATGAAGGAAATACCGAAGAAATTATATTGGCCCTCAGCACCACTATGGAAGGTGACACCACCAATTTTTTCATCTATAAAAAGCTCAAAAATACCAACGTAAAAATTTCGACTTTGGCTCGTGGTGTTTCAATTGGCGACGAACTCGAATATACTGACGAAGTCACCCTGGGCCGATCGATCGTTAACCGGATGAACTTTGAAGATTCGATTGTTCGATAGAAATAAGAAAAAAGAAAATGAAGCTATCCATCATCATAGTCAATTACAACGTCAAATATTTTCTCGAACAGTGCCTTCATGCCACTCAGAAAGCGGCACTGAAAGTAAGTTCTGAAATCTTTGTGGTTGACAACGATTCCGTTGACGGGTCTTGCCTGATGGTCGCCGAAAAATTTCCGGAGGTAAAAATCATCAGTAACAAGGAAAACCTTGGTTTTTCGAAGGCCAACAATCAGGCCATACGGATTTCAAAAGGCGAATATATTTTATTGCTGAATCCGGACACAGTGGTTGAAGAAGACAGTTTTCTAAAGATCATCGGTTTTATGGATCGGACTCCGGATGCCGGCGGATTGGGCGTGAAAATGATTGATGGCAAAGGCCGGTTTTTGCCTGAATCGAAACGCGGCTTGCCCACTCCGGAAGTTGCATTCTGGAAAATGTTTGGCTTTTCAAGGCTTTTCCCGCATTCCAAACGCTTTGGCCGATATCATTTGGGGTATCTGAGCAACGATCAGGTTCATGAAGTGGAAGTGCTGGCCGGAGCATTCATGCTTCTGCGGAAGAAAACTCTCGATGAGGTTGGATTGCTCGACGAAGATTACTTTATGTACGGAGAAGATATCGACCTGTCGTACCGGATAACTTTGGGAGGATATAAAAATTACTACTTCCCGGAAACGACCATCATTCATTACAAAGGCGAAAGCACCAAAAAGGGCAGCGTCAACTATGTGAAGGTGTTTTACAATGCCATGATTATTTTTGCCAAAAAACATTTTTCGAAAGGAAATGCACGCCGCTACAGCATTCTGATCAATCTGGCCATCTATTTCCATGCCTTGCTTACCATTTGCGGACAATTTTTAAAATCAGCTTTCCTGCCAGCTGTCGATGCCCTTTTGATTTACCTTGGTTTCGCGATTCTTTTGCCAAACTGGGAAGCATACAAATTCGAACGTGGATACTACCCGCCGGAATATCTTCACATTGCTGTCCCGATTTACCTGCTGATTTGGATCGGAAGTATCTGGCTAAATGGCGGATACCGAAAGAACATTGAATTTGGAAGAATTTTCAAAGGATTATTCTGGGGAACGCTTTCCATTTTGGTGTTTTATTCGCTGGTGAACGAAAGTCTGCGCTATTCACGGGCAATGCTCCTACTTGGCTCTGCCTGGGCATTCCTCATTCTTCCGACATACCGGTTTATTCTATCTAAAATCCGGTTTTCAGGACTTGAACTTGAATTGAAAAGCCAAAAGCGCATCGCCATTGTCGCCGCCGAAAACGAGTCGAAACGAATTTCAGAACTCATTATCAGTTCTGGCCTGAAAATCGACACGGTCGGATTTGTAGCCCCCGACGAATTGATGCACCATCCGTTTTACCTTGGAAACATCAAACAGCTTTCAGAAATTATCCGGATTAACAAAATTGACGAACTGATTTTTTCTTCGGAAGATATTCCATCGCAGGAAATTATCCGGATCATGCTCGATTTGAACGACCTCAACATCGACTATAAAATTGCGCCACCCGAAAGCCTTTCCATCATTGGTAGCAACTCAATCTCGACCGCCGGAGATTTATACGTGGTACACATCAACTCCATTGCCCGTGAAAACAACAGGAAGAATAAACGAGCCTTCGATTTGGTATTTTCAATTTGCTTGTTTTTTCTTTCTCCGGTTCTGATCGGATTTGCAAATCAAAAATCAGGCTTCTTCCGAAGCATTTTTGAAGTTTTTTCCGGCAAGAAAAGTTGGGTTGGATACTGCTCCGGAAATCACAGTCATCTGCCTACCATCAAAAAAGGTATTCTCTCACCCGCTTCCATATTTCCTGAAAATATTCCGGATAAAAAGAAAGAGGAATTGGACATTGTTTATGCCAAGGATTACCGGATCCTGAACGATTTTGAAATTGTATTCAAAACCTGGAGAAAAATCGGAAGATCATGAGCGGCAAAAAACTAGAACATGGCAAAATTCGTTTCAGGGCTATGGAACCTGAAGATGTCAATTTGTTGTACGAGTGGGAAAACGATGCCGAAATATGGGAAATCAGCAATACGATGGAGCCATTTTCAAAATACATCCTGAATAAATACATCAAGGATTCGCAGCGCGATATCTATGAAGCAAAGGAAATGCGGATGATTATTGAAACGAATGAAGGAGAACCAGTTGGAGCGATCGACCTGTTCGATTTCGATCCGTTTCATTTTAGGGCCGGAGTCGGTATCCTGATTCATGATGAAAAAGACCGTAAACTGGGTTATGCAACTGATGCCTTGCAACTGCTTTGCAGCTATGCCGCTGATTATCTCCGCTTGCACCAGCTGTATGCCAACATCGGCGAGGATAATGAAGCCAGCATTCAACTGTTTACCGGCAACGGCTTTGAACTTTGCGGTTCAAAAAAAGACTGGCGCCGAACAGCCAATGGCTGGAAAGCGGAGCTGATGTTTCAGAAGATTCTATAAAAAACCGGTTAATTGCCTGAAAATTCCTTTCAGACAAATAGCCGGATAATCTCTTTAAAACCAGACCTATTTAGCTACCGAACGCAAATATTCAACCACTGAGCGGGCCTTGTCCTGAGTCAATTCAGGATTGGTCATAACAATGTTGTTGTACTTTTTAATCAGCGCTTTGATATTCGCGTTTTCCTTTTGCATCTGTGAAGTATTTAATAGCAGATTCATGATGTATTCAGGAGCGCGGTCCTTGGTGATATTCCTCAACGGCGGGCCAATTTTCACCTGATCCAGTTCATGGCAAAGCATACATTTCTCATTGAAAATGCCTTTCCCCTGGGAGACCATTTTCGGGTCGAGAGCGGCATCAATTTTCACACTTTTTATGGGCCCGATGCCTAAATCCTTTGCCTGCGCAAAAGACTGATTCAGTCCTAAGGTTAAACAAACGATCGAAACAAACACGAAGGAAAAGATTGGAAAGCGAAATTTGGTTCTCATATAGTTGATTTTTAAGTTTTAAAAATTAAACCAGGCTAATAAATATAAGGTATTGTTGTGTGCAGCATTCCTGCCAGCCCCGTCGTAATTACTTGAACTTCCGTCAAATTTACCATAGGTAACATATTGAATAGAGAATTTTGTATTGTACCAGGGCAAATATTCAAGCTGATAGATGATTCCACTACTGTTTGGCTTATTCGTTGCGCTGGCCACTACATCTGCATCTTCGGTACCTGAGGAATTAAAGTAACCAATCGTACCACCCAATCCATTTCTAAAATAAAGGTTTCCATCGATTTTAAAGGAAGTGAAATCGAAGTTCTTAACATCCGAATTTCGGTTTTCAGATTCTTTTATCAGAGCGGAATGCAAAGTGAATGAACCCACTCGTAAGGTTTTTGCATAAGAAAAATCAAACCCAAGGTCGGTAAAACTGTCCATCTCACCTTTAATTCCGGAGATATAATGGTTCGACGACATTCCAAAAGTACCCAGTTCGAAATAATTACTATCCCAAGTGTGCTGAAGCGCAATGCGCCAATAAGGCGCTATTCCTTTTAGAGTCATGGAACTGGTCGAATCTGCAGGATTGGCCGCACCCTGGGGCGACGATCGGTAAACGGTTAATTCTGCAAAAACAAGGTTTCCAAATAAACCGTAGGCTCCGAGTCCGGCAACCTGCATCCCAAGGTTTTCAATAATGGTCGATTTTGCCGGCGTCGGAGCTGCAGGGGAAGATGCATAAGGAAATCCCCAGGCGGGAGTGGTATTCCAACCGTCCTGAACAGTTGGATTATTGTTCAAGGTTAAGCCCCAGGCCAGACTTTTCGATCCGATGGAGGTTGAGTTCGAATAACGGATGTCAGCATTGTCCATCCCAAAGGTTTTACCATCATAGGTAGTTTGTATGAATGTACCGATATGTGGGGTAATTTGTCCTGCATAAAACAAGCTCAATTGCTGAGGAAAGGCCACCGAATTGTTTTGTTGCCCGGGAACATCCTTGGCAATGTGGGTAAACGAGGTTTGCAGCATGGCTGATAATGGCAATGCACTAAGTAATTTCAAACGGGTTACCCGGTCGCTGTCCTCCTTGGCATCAATAGTATTCATCATCGTCATGGTGTAGCCGTTCAATTTAAACTGCCTCCCGAAAGGAGTAAGTTCAGGAAACGAATAATGACAGGCTGTACACGACATTCCTGTTTGTCGCGCAAAACTTGGCAAAGCATCTGCCACACCAGCATTCACAAGCAGGACAAGCGAAATGATGATCAGTTTGTACATGGATCTACGCGATTGGCAGGAACCCTCCCTTTTCATGGCATCTGTCTTGAGGCCAACTTTACCTGACTGAATTTTTTCTTTCATTTTAACAGTTTTAAGGTTATCAATAGGAATCTGTTATCAATGGCAAGAGTACAATAATTTAAGGATTTTTTAATCTTTTTATCTAAATAAAATCAAAATCCGAATATAATAGAGTAAATATCTGACATCATGCAAGTTGACTAAATATTTCAAAATCAGGTCTTGAAAAATTTTCAAAAATATATCTACATAAACCTGAATTGATTGATAAACAAACTGAGAGACAATAAGTTTAATATTTATCCATTCAACTGGATATAATTTTCACCTGAACCTCCTTGGCTGGTTAACCTTGGGTTGAAAAGCTCCTTCAGGCAATGCCATGCAACTTTCAAAACGAATTCTTATATTCATTTGCAACTTCAAGATAGTTTAGAAATGGAGCCGACTTCTTGCAATTAACCTGAATCCTGAATCTTTCTAAAACTTATCGAATGATGTACTTGCGTTGATCATTGCAGGTACCATGGGATTTCTCCTGAAAAAGGAATAGTCACTGCAATGGTTTCAAGTTCGAGTTTTCCCGGCAGAGAGGCGGCCAAGCCAGACTGATGATGGAAGTTGAATGAAAGGAATAATGATTTGATATTTCAGAAGAAACTTTGAATACTACTTTTGGACTTTCCTCTTTCTCGTCAAATCCAGCAACCCATTTATAATCGTTAGCGGATGGGCCGGATTACCAGGAATATATAAATCAATAGGATATTTATCCAAAAAGCTGCGG
Source organism: Prolixibacteraceae bacterium (assembly GCA_025355875.1). Taxonomy (GTDB): domain Bacteria; phylum Bacteroidota; class Bacteroidia; order Bacteroidales; family Prolixibacteraceae; genus Aquipluma. Next base: position 21,103 of record JANXYV010000009.1, read on the forward strand.
TCAACAGCCGAACCTTTTCCCAAAATTCCTCCGCTTATTGCATCAGTTCCAACCAACACAATGATCTTGGGTTCGGGAATGGCATCGTAACAAATCTGTAAAGGAACAGCCATGTTTTCAGTAATCGGTCCGGTAATCACAATCCCGTCAGCATGACGCGGCGAGGCCACAAAATCGATCCCGAATCGGCTCATGTCGAACTGAACATTGTTGGCTGCATTGAGTTCCATTTCGCAACTATTATCGCCGCCGGCACTCACCTGCCTGAGTTTTAAAGAACTTCCCAGCACCTGACGGATATCCTTTCGGATAGTTTCCAAATTCACTTCAATGGGTTTTTCTTCGCCTTCTTTGACAATGAGACCTAGGCGATCATTACTTGCAAGTTTATAATCGGTTGTAAATCGGATCTTATTTGGAAATTGCCGGGCACATTCGCCACAGAAGGAACATTTCCCCAGGTCGATGCTCACCGGATTTGCCGTAATTGCATCCAGCGGGCACAATTCAAGCAGTTCGGCCTCATTCACTTTTTCAAGACTGATGACAGGTCGCCCCCTGAAAATACCTGGAACTTTGGCCGTGGTAACATCAGGAATGAACTGTTTGCCCTGATGATAGACTATTTTTACATTATCGAACATGGTGTCGTGTTTTATTTTTTTCTCATTGGGCAAAGCCCATTTTTTTGTGTTTTCATTCCCGCTGACTGAAGCCAACAGCAAAGGATATCGCTTTGATGATTAGTTCAGCGATATTCCTGAACCAGACTCCCTAAAGCTTTCCCCTGTCGGGGGAACGGGAAGGGGGCTTCATTTTTATAAATCGTGGCCTGAATACGACAGGTTGAAACTCTTGTTGCAAATAGGAAAATCAGAAATCTCGTTATTCCTGACTGCTAATGCCAATGCCAGCCAGTTGTGAAACGACGGATCTTTCACTTTATACAAAATCAGTTCACCCTGACTATCGGTAATCGTGCAATGGCAGATTTCGCCTCGCCAGCCTTCAACCAGTGAAAGCGTAAATGAATTCGGTTTCGGACTTTCAAAAGAAGCTTCATTTTCAGAAACTTCAGGAACATTCTGTATCAGGTTCCGGATGTATTGCATCGATTGTTTCACTTCCGCCTTTCTGATCTGAACCCGGGAATAGACATCGCCATGGTGCTTGATGATCGGTTCGTGCGCGATCTCCGGATAAAGTCCAAACGGATGCGATGAACGAATATCCCGGTTCAGCCCACTCATCCGGGCGGCCATTCCAACGGTTCCGACCGATAAAACATCGTCATACGAAACTACCCCGGTCCGTTCAAATCGCGACAGCGCACTGGGCAGCTGAAACAACTGCACATTCATTTCCAAAAAATGAGGCTCATAAATATCAAGAACTCCTGTAAGCCGGTTCGCCAGTTCCGGTGAAAAAGGAAACGGATTTCGACCCGGCCTGATCAATCCTTTGGACAAACGATTACCACACCATTCCTGCATGAAATTGATGATTGGTGTGCGCAGACGACCGAAAACTGAACTTCCAAGCTGATAGGCAATGTCGGTACAAACAGCACTTAAATCGCCGGTATGAACCGCCATTCGTTCCAATTCAAGTGCCAAGGTTCTGGAAAATTCAATGTCATGCGAAACTTGTATTCCGCATATACTTTCCCATACCTGTGAAAAAGCAGTAGTGTGACCCACGACGGTATCTCCGGCAATAGATTCTGCGATAGTGCTGCGCTGAAGCAGTTTCTTTTTTTCCAGAAATTGTTGTTCAATGCCGCGATGCTGGTATCCCAGTTGTATTTCGAGATGAAGAATTTGCTCGCCATTGCAGATAAACCGGAAATGTCCGGGTTCAATAATTCCGGCGTGAATGGGCCCGACGCCAACTTCGTGCAGTTCGTCGCTTTCGATGGAGAAAAACGGATAATTGGCAATGGTTTTAGATTGATCGGCCCGGTTATGCGCATAACGAACCGGTTTCAACCACGGATGATCAGTATAATTGATACCGAAATTTTCACAAATCTCTCGTTCAAACTTTTCGAAGTTGAAATTCTTTGCCGTGAATGAATCAAGGGTATCCGACGCTTTGACTAAACACGAAGACAGGTAAATCTGATGCGTTTGATCGTCGGCAATGCAGCAAATCAGTTTAATATGTGAATCAACCGGATACCCAAAATAGTTGACGCAATGCCGTTCAGGAGCACCGGTCAGAAAACCGGTATTCAGCCCGAAAAATTCATAGTAACCTACTTCCGGAATTTCAGCCACCGAGATGGTCTGTTTGTTTACTATCGTAGTGTAATTCATCTCTCTTAAATTGGTAATAACATGACACTTTCCTTGATTAGCTGAACAAATTCAGCTGGAGGGTTTAATCCCAGATAAACAGCAAGCGCAAAAAGAAAGAACTGGGTCGAAGATTCCCATGGGCTGATGACCGGCACATGTGAATCGTCAAATCCGACCGGCGGAACAAAAAGTATTTTCATGATATTTTTTCCGAATGCCCAGATAATCATGGTCAGCAGAATCAGAACAATCACAAGGAGGACGATCTGATGCGCTTCGAAAAGTGATCTGAAAATCAGGAATTCGCTCACAAACATTCCGGAAGGAGGCATAGCCGTTACACTGATGAATCCCAGTAAAAGCACCATGGCACCGGCGGTATTGTATTTGAAATAATTGCCGACATGGTAAATGCTTTTATTCTGAAATACGCGGTACAACTGGGTGAATTGAAAGAACATCCCTGATTTTACCAGTGCATGAAGAATAATGTGAAGGATAGCTGCATAATAACCGATTCCTCCCGCAGCAACCCCAAGCATCACTAAACCCATGTGTTCGATGCTCGAATAAGCCATCATACGCTTGATGTTTTTGACTTTGATCATGTAAACCGTCGCTACAAAAACCGACAGAAATGCGGCAATTCCGATCACGAGGTTAGCCCAATGATGCAATGGAGTGTTGGCAACAACAATGTAAAATCGGAATATCCCAACAAACCCGAGGTTCATCAATACGCTCGAAAGCAAAGCGCCTGCCGGAGCCGGAGCCTTGTCTTTGGCGTCGATACCGGCCGTAAACATCGGCACAAGTCCCAGTTTGGCCGTAAAACCTGTAAAGATAAAGAGAAACGAAAGTTTCAGCCAGAATGGATTTAAACGGGCACTGTTGGACAGGAGGTTTTTAAACGACAAATCGTCGGAACCGGCATGTTCCAGGGAAAGGCTTAAAAACAAAATGCCAATGAACACAAAGGTAATGCTGATGGCACATATAAACACATATTTCCAGGTTCCTTCGAGCGCCAGCTTATTTCTATGGTGATAAATGAGTGCCGATGCGCTTAAGGTGGTGATTTCAGTAAAAATCCAGGTAACGGCAATGTGATTCGACAGGTAACCGGCACTGATTGCCGTGAGCAACAAAACAATCGCACCATAATAGATTGCCCTGGCATCGGGAGGTGCAGGCTGATCTTCCAGATAAATATGGCTATGAATGACTGCCGGGATTGAAATGATAAACAAGGTGCCCAAGAGTAGGATCGCCAGTGAATCATAGGTGAAATAGCTCCACTCGGTGGAATGAAAATTAAAGTAGGCGTGAAACGTTAATGCTCCCTGAAGGATCAGGAAAAAGCCAAGCAACACAAACGACACGATTTTATTCCTGTTCAGAAATAAAGCCAGTGCGATTGATAATGCTCCTATCAGATAAATCCCTATCATGTTTTTTTATTTAAATCTTTATTTTTTGCTGATCATCAATAGTCTTTCAAACTACTCAACTGGTCGACATCCACATCTTTGAATACATCACCGATTTTATTCAGGAAGATGCCCAAAATAAGCACGCTGGCGAAAATATCGAGCATGATTCCAAGGTTCACCAACATCGGCATTTCATTTCCTACCGCGAGTGAAAGGACAAACACACCATTTTCAATGATCAGGTAGCCGATGACGTGAGTGATAATTTTACGCCGAGTGGCAATGAAATACAAACCGGTGAAAAGCGACGACAAAGCGACGACAAAAAAGATCTTTTCCAGGTGATCGTCTTTCACCCCGTTGGCCAGCAAAATGGTAACCACAACAATTAAAGTGGTGATAATCAGCGAAACGAAATTCGGCAGATATGGCTCCGCTTCACGGGTTATATTGTTACGCTTCAGCACATAGGCCATAAAAAGCGGTACTGCCACCGATTTGAAAACAATGGTTTCAAGCAAAATTAAGGCAAGGTTTACCGGATTAATTTCATTCAACTGAATGAATACTACGACAAAAAGCAGCACACCCTGAAAAGCAAGTACTTTCAGATAAGTCAGCATTCGGTTGGCTATCGCGATATAGAACAGCGTAATAATGAAGGTGATAAGCAATACATCTATCATGAGTATAGAATTTACAGGTTAAGCAAACTTTCCTAAAATCAGCAAAACGCCAAAGAAAATCAGCAGACTGACCGAAGTCAGGACGAAAATAAACTGGGCATTGTGGCTCATCCGGAAACGGGCCATAAACGATTCAATCAAACCAACGCCGGAAGCCAGTACCAACTGAATGACAAAAAACATTGGAATCGAGTACTGGTAAGGGAAGACTCCAATAAACAGATTGACTACCAATGCTCCATACAAAGCAAATTTCAGGTATCCGGCAGTGAGAATCAGTCCAAGATCAAATCCGCTGTTGTCGAGAATCATCACTTCGTGAACCATCGTCAGTTCAAGGTGCGTTTTTGGATCGTCAATCGGCATCCGACTGTTTTCGACCATCGCCACCATCATCAGCACAAAAGCTCCCAGAATAGCCAGCGCATAGCTGATGTACGAACCGATGTGCAAAGCAGCGAACATTTCCTGAAAAGAAGTGTGTCCGGTGAGCAAAGCCAGTGATCCCATCAGAATAAAAAAGGCAGGTTCGGCAAACATGGAATAAAGCGCCTCGCGGCTGGCACCCATTCCTTCAAAACTGCTACCGGTATCCATGGCCGAAATGATGCTGAAAAACTTTCCCAGCGCCAGCACATAGGCGAAAAAGATAAAGTCGCCGTTGAAACTGATGATTCCTTTGGATTGCCCGAATGGAACGACCAACATAGCCATAACCACCGATGAAAAATAAATGGTTGGCGCGATCTGGAACACAAAACTTGTCGTTTCGCTGTACACAACTCCTTTTTTAAAGAGCCGGGACACATCTTTCAAAGGCTGAAAAACACCTGGTCCCTTGCGCCCTGAAGCCAGACTTTTTACCCGGATGATAATCCCGGTGAAAAAACTTGCAGCGATAATGATTAGTATTAAACTCAGCATATTAGATTTGCTTTATAAATTCAAAAAACAAGACGATCTGATCGTAAAAGTATGGGATACAAATGATTGAAACAATAAAAATGATCCCGTATAAAATATAGAATTGCAACCGGCCATTCTGAAGGAACAAAAACCTTCCGAGAAAAGCCTTGTAAGCCGCAATCGGATTATCGATAAAATATTTTTCAATCCGGTCGTAGATGTGTGTTTCATACATTCCACCGGTTGGGAAAATCCCTTCAACTTCCTTTTCGGTCTTGGAAGTCATCAGGATGGGCCGGAAAAGTTTGCTGTATGCCCTTACAAAAGAACTGGCTGTGTATTGAATTTTCACGGTTGGCTGAACATATCCACATCCCCAGGTTGTATTGACGACCACTTTCCGGTTTTGCATAGCGAACTTTCGGATGACGAAAGTTGCTAAAATAATTAGGATAAATATCCAGATTCCCCAGTTCAGAGGCTGAAGAATTCCGGTAATCTGATCCTGAAAAGGCAAACCGGCATTGACCGAAAATCCGGCGAGCAGATTAACCGGCAAAGCAAGTGCATTCAGGAAAATTTGCGGTATAACTCCGATCGAAATGATTAAAAATGCGATCAGGTAAAGCGGTAAAAGTTGCATTGCCGGAACTTCCTTCACTTCGTGATGAAACTTCTGACGGGGATTTCCAAGGAAAACGATTCCGAAAGCTTTGGTGAAACACAACATCGCCAAACCACCGATCAGAACCAAAGCCAATACTGAAAATATGATGGTCATCAGCGGGCCCACCAATCCATCCTTCATCCAGTGATAAAATCCGTTGTAAATGATGAATTCCGAAATAAACCCGTTAAAAGGTGGAATACCACAAATGGCAATCGCAGCGATCAGAAACAACAAAGCGGTTTGCGGCATCTTTTTGATCAGACCTCCCAAATGCTCGATATGAAGCGTGTGGGTCGCCTGGTAAACATTTCCCGCGGTAAAAAACAAAAGCGATTTAAACAGGGCATGGTTTAATGTATGGAACAAGGCACCGGCAAATCCAAGCGAGGCCAGCCATGCATTCCCATTTCCGATACCGATGCAGCCAATTCCGATACCCATCCCGATGATGCCAATGTTTTCGATGCTGTGGTAGGCCAGAAGCTTTTTCAGGTTGTGCTGAACAATGGCCAGCATCACACCATACAAACCTGAAATTACTGAAAATATCAGGATAATCAGGCCAATGGTATAAAAATCAACTTTAATTAAAGTGATCATCCGCAGTATTCCGAAAATCCCGATTTTAATGATCACGCCCGACATGATTCCAGAAACGTGTGCCGGAGCGGCTGGGTGTGCGTATGGAAGCCAGGTATGAAAAGGTACAAATCCGGCCTTGATGGCAAAGGCAACGAAGAAACACAAAAACAACAAAAGCCCTGGCGCGCCCTGATTGGCTGAGGTGTATGCGGTGATAGCAATAAAATCATAACTTCCGGTTTTGAAAGCCACCCAGATAAAACCAATCATCAGGAAAACAATTGAAACGTGCGATTGAATGAGGTAGTTCCAGCCGGCCCTGAGAGTAGCCATTTTTTCGTGCTCAAAAATGACCAAAAGAAATGCTGAAAACGCCATAATCTCCCAGGCAACCAGAAAGACGATGCTGTTCTGGATTACGCAAAGGCTAACCAGAGCCGTGTGCAAAAGAACGAAAGCGATGCTGTGCAGCGAAAGGTTATTGGTCTGATTCCGGTAAGTTTTCATGTAAAACAAACCGTAAAAACCTCCGGTAATAAACACAAAATTGATGATCAGGATAAACCATCCGGCAAGCGCATCAATCCGGATATTCACCGGTCCGGTTACCAGACTTCCCGAAAAGGCAAATGCTGAAAGTTCTTCGGAAAGGGATTCAATGGCCAGATAACCGGAAAGAAAAGCATTTAAAACGATAGCCGTTAACAATACTACGCCCTTACCCTTTGCTTGCAGAAAGGGAATCAGCAATATGGTAATTACTGCTATCGCCAAAAATACTGTAATCAGGTTCATTTCAAGATATTAACAACTGTCATCAGAAAAATGGCCAGCATAAACACAATTCCATACCAAACGTACGATTGTATCCGGCCATTCTGAATAAATTTAAAATAATTTGTTGCATAAACGAGATGATGGGTCACAAAGTTGATCACACGATCTTCAAAGAAATCGAGGTAATGTGAGGCATGTTTCCGGGGTTTTGGAAAAATTTCGCCAACACTCAGTTCCTTGTATTTTTTTTCTTCGATCAGGAGAAAACCAAACATTTTCCCGAGTGATTTCGAAAAAGATTTGCCGGTATATTGCATGCGACTGTTTGGCGCGACATAAGCACATCCCCAGGAGGGCTGTATTTGCTTTGATTTTCCTTTTGCAATATAGGCACGCAGAATCCAGATCAAAGCTGCCAACCCGATAAACAACATTGAATAGATGTTGACATTTGCTATTGTTCCTGCTGATTCTGTAAATCCTGATGCTCCGCCATGGACAAATCCCGGAATAAAATTTCCAAGCAATGAACTAAGAATATTCAGGTAAAACTGCGGAACAAAAGCCACGCTCAACATAACGGCAACAATCAGGTATTGAGGCACCAGCATGATCTTTGAAACTTCTAACGGCTTATGTTCGTGGGATTCTCTTTCCGATCCCAGAAAAATCGTTCCAAAAGTTTTGGTAAAAGTCAATACTGAAATTCCACCGATAATGCTTAATCCGGCCAAAGTAAAAACGAGCAGACTGATCTGGCTGAGATTATCCGATTTCAGACCTTCGAGAAGTCCGCTGTATAAAATGAATTCAGAAATAAAACCATTAAAAGGTGGCAAGCCGCCAATGGCTATGGCTCCAATCAAAAAAAGAATCGCTGTTTTTGGCATTCTTTTGATTAATCCGCCCAGTTTATCCATATCTCGGGTATGTGTTTGCTGGTATACCGAACCAGCGGAATAAAAAAGCAACGATTTGAACAACGAATGATTTAAGACATGCAGCAGTGCACCACCAAATCCGAGGTAGTACAAAACCGGCGACCCGGTTCCCATCCCAATCAATCCCAAACCCATGCCAATACCAATAATTCCAATGTTTTCGATGGTGCAATAAGCAAGCATTCGTTTGAAATCGCGATGAACTGCAGCATTCAGGATTCCGTAAATTCCGGTTAAAACCGAAACGGTAACCACTATTTCGCCCAGAAGTAAGAAATCGCTTTCCAGGAATGAAATCATCCGGAAAATCCCGTAGATTCCAAGTTTTACGATCACTCCCGACATTACGCCGGAAACATGCGATGGAGCTGCCGGGTGCGCATGAGGCAACCAGGAATGCAAAGGAACAAATCCGGCTTTGATCCCAAAACCGACGAAAAAAATCAGGAAAAGCCAGAGATTGCTGTTCGAACCAAAGAAAGTCCGGACTGCCAAAAAGCTAAACGACCCTGTTTGAAAGTAAACCCAAATGAATGCAACGGTTAAAAACGTCACGCTGATGTGCATCTGTACCAGGTAATTGATCCCGGCCTTGAGCGTTTTGGGCTTGTCGTAATCGAAGATAACCAGCAACATCGACGACAATGACATCACTTCCCAGGCCACCAAAAATACCAGGCTGTGCTGCAACATGCACACCCAAACCATGGAAAGATGAAAGAGAATAAACAAAGTCCAGTGCAGATTAAGCTTAGATGCCGGATTATCGTAGGCTTTCAGGTATCCGGAACCATACAGGGCGCCGGTAATGGAGGTGAAATTTATTATCAGGATAAACCAGGCTGATAAAGTATCAACCACAATCTGAACATTGCCGAGCATGGCTCCGGCATAAAAGTTAGATTCAAAAGTTCCTTCAGTCAGGACGTGGTAAGCTATAAAACTGGTCAGAATTGAATTCAAAAATATGACTAATACAGCCAGATTGGCCTTTAACCTGATTGGTAAAAAAAACAGGCTGAGTATGCCTAATAAGCTTATTGCAAACGAATAATATAAAAATGATCCCGAGATTCCCATATCCGTCTTCTGAAATTATTACGGTTTTACGCAAAGTAACAGAATTATTAAAACTTTGGACAGAAAACGAACTATTTATTGAAATCGGGAAAGTTGAAATTAACGTAGGTTCTCCCAAAATCAAACCCGATTTTTCAGATAACCCGAAACAGAAGTGTGAAGTAGAATTCGTTAAACCATCGGAAACACATCAATAAAATCAGGTATTTCAGGAAGGAAGGCGTAATTGTTGGAAGTATAATTGATTTGGCAGCAGTAATGGTTAAGTCCATTGCTGACAATCAGGAATTTCACTTTCAGCTGCATGTTGTACCTGACGATCTGATCGAATGTGTCCTGACTGATTTTAACTTCCGGAGCTTTAAATTCTGCAACTAAAACCGGGTTTCCTGAGCGATCGAAAACAACCAGATCGGCCCGCTGCGGATTGTTGTTCACTTTTAAACCAGCTTCAACAACGATTAGCGAAGGAGAATAATTCTTCTCATTCAACAGAAATTGTACAAAATTCTGGCGAACCCATTCTTCCGGAGTAAGGCGGACAAATTTTTTTCGGAAGGAATCAAAAATCATGGATTTTCCTTCCTTGGTTTTGATCCGGAAAGAATATTCGGGCAAATTCAATTTTTGCATGACGAAGCCAACAAAGTTTGTATTTTTGTAAAGCTATAAAAAAGTTCGGAGTGAGCTAAAGTTCGTTCGGATGTAACTCTAGGCACTTCGAACTCCCAACTTTAGGCACTTTTTTATGAAGACAAAAGAAGAAATTGTATCAAACTGGCTTCCAAGATATACCGGTAGACCTCTGGATGAGTTCGACGATCTGATTCTGCTGACCAATTTCCATGCCTATGTGGATCTTTTTGCCGAAAGATTTGGCGTTCCGGTCGTTGGCGAAAACAAAAATATGCCCAATGCCAGCGCTGAAGGAATTACCATTATCAATTTCGGGATGGGAAGCCCGAATGCCGCCACGATGATGGATTTATTGAGCGCCATTCATCCAAAAGCAGTGCTTTTCCTGGGCAAATGCGGTGGCCTGAAACCTAAAAATCAACTTGGCGATTTCATCCTTCCGATTGCTGCCATCCGGAGTGAAGGTACCTCGAACGATTATCTGCCTCCCGAAATACCCGCATTACCTGCTTTCAACCTGCAGCGGGCAGTTTCGACAGCCATTCGCAACCGGAAGCACGATTATTATACCGGAGTTGTTTATACCACCAATAAACGGGTTTGGGAATACGACGAACGGTTTAAAAAATATCTTGAAAAATCGCGGGCAATGGCCATAGATATGGAAACAGCGACTATTTTTACCGTTGGTTTTTGCAACCAGATTCCTTCCGGAGCATTACTTTTGGTTTCCGACCAACCGATGATCGAGGCAGGCGTAAAGACCGAAGCCAGCGATCAGATTGTATCAAACAACTTTGTAAGAGAACATCTGGAAACAGGAATTGATGCCTTACTTGAAATAAAAAACAACGGCGAATCGGTTAAACACCTGAAATTCTAATAGTTGATATGGCATTTACCTTTGAAGAAATAATCGGCAATCTCCAAAAAAAAATCTACCACCCTATCTATTTCCTGATGGGTGAAGAATCGTATTTCATCGACAAAATCAGCGATTACATCACCGAGCATGTCCTCACGGAGGCCGAAAAAGGTTTCAACCAAACCATTCTGTACGGGAAAGACCTGGAGCCCAGCACAATAATTGGCCATGCACGCCGGTTCCCGATGATGGCTAATTACCAGGTCATTATTGTTCGTGAAGCTCAAAACATCAAAGATCTGGTTACAAAGGAAACAAAAGCCAAAAAGGAAAAGGCTGATGAAAAAGGGAAATTACCTTTTGAGCAATATCTTGAAAATCCATTAAAATCAACGATTTTAGTAATCTGTTACAAATACAAAACTATTGATAAGCGGACCAATATCGCGAAACAACTTGACAAAACAGCTGTTCTTTTCGAATCAAAAAAAATCTACGACAATCAGCTTCCTGCCTGGATCTCCTCGTACCTGAAAAGTCAACATTACACCATTTCTCCTCAGGCTGCTGCCATGATTGCAGAATATCTGGGAGCAGATCTCAGCAAGGTAACCAACGAATTGGACAAACTGATTATTTCTCTTCCGGCAGGAACCCAGATCACTCCGGAACACATTGAGAAAAATATTGGGATCAGCAAAGAATTCAATGTATTTGAACTTCAGAATGCGCTGGGTGAACGCGACTTACTCAGGGCAAACCGGATCATTAACTATTTTGGGGCAAATCCTTCGAGCAATCCATTTCCGGTAATAATTTCATCCCTTTTTTCCTATTTTTCCAAACTGTTGAATTATCACTTTCTGGAAGACAAATCACAGAACAATGTGGCATCGGTACTCGGTGTTCATCCGTTCTTTGTAAAAAGCTATGTGCTCGCCGGAAAGAATTATAACATCAAAAAGCTCGTGGAGATTGTAGCCATTTTGCGGGAATACGACATGAAATCGAAAGGCTGGGACAATGTTTCTGCCACAGCTTCCGACTTGCAAAGGGAAATGATCTATCGGATTTTACATTAAATACTTAACTATGACCATTATTCTTATCGCAATCACTGTTGCCGTATCATTTGCTTGTTTTAAAAATGCAAAACTGATGGATTCGCTTCAGTTCAATGCCAGTAAAATCATTTATAAAAAAGAATATCACCGGCTGATTACTCATGCATTCGTCCATGCAAACTGGGAACATCTCTTTGTAAATATGATCGTTCTGTTTTCGTTTGGAACTGCTATCGAAGAATATTTTAAGTTCACTTTCGGCAATAAAGAAATTCAATACTATTTTCTGCTGTATTTTGGAGGTATCCTGGTTTCAAATGCCTATGCCCTTATAAAGTACCGCAACAATTATTTCTACAATTCGGTTGGCGCTTCGGGTGCAGTATCTGCCGTGCTGTTTTGTGCCATTTTCTTCAACCCATGGAATAGTATCTATTTTTTTGGAATCCTGCCCATTCCGGGGATCATCTTTGCAGGTCTCTACTTGCTATATTCCTACCAAATGAGTATGAAGAAGAAGGACAATGTCGCCCATGATGCACATTTCCTGGGAGCCTTGTACGGATTTCTGTTTCCGATTATGCTGAATCCGGTGCTCTTTGGAGAATTCATCGATAAACTTTTCCGGTTAAAATGAGCAGGAAAGCCATCTTTCTGGACCGTGACGGTGTTTTAGTGAATAACAGTGAGAACTATTATATCTGGAAATACGATCAACTTCAGCTCGTTGACGGGGTGAATGAAAATTTGAAATTGCTGACCGACTGCGGATTTCTATTATTTGTGGTCAGCAATCAGGGTGGAATATCGAAAGGCAACTATTCAAAAAATGATGTCCGGAAACTTCATGCCAGAATGACCGAAAACTTCCGGAATCAAGGTATAGAAATTCAGGAGATTGTTTTTTGCCCTCATCATCCTGAAGTTGAAAAATGCATGTGCCGGAAACCGGAATCATTGCTGATCGACAAACTGATTGCCAAATACAGGCTGAACCAGGCAGTTTCATTCCTGATCGGTGACAGTGAATCTGATATGGAAGCCGCACAGGCAGCTGGAGTTCAGGGAATAAAAATTGAGCCAAACCAAAATATGTATCCATATATTTCATTCCTGATAAAATGAGCATCGGAAAATACACCTTGGTAAACGGATCATTCGTTCCAACCGATGAATTCCGGATTTCACTGGCAGAATGTGAAGCGATTCTGTTTTCTGAAAGAATCAGGTCGGTGCGCACTGCGTTCCCATTTTTCGGGGAAACTTTAGAACTCATAAAAATCAAACTCCGGTTATTTGGTCAATCTTATCCTGATTTTACCGGTAACTCCGGATCAGGTCTGAAGCGGCAACTGGAACGTACACTCACCAAAAACAAACATTTCCTCGGGGCAGTTTTTACTGTTTCCTTCCGGTTTTACGACCAAAAAATGCAATATACTATCCAGTCAGAAAAACTCAAAAACACTGATTACGAGCTGAATGAAAAGGGTTTGTATGTCGAAGTTTTTGACGAAATACACAAGCCAGCTTCCATTATATCTCATTTATCAATTGGGTCGGAAATTTTCTGGAACCTGGCTGGAAATCAGCAGACCAACCCGATGATTGATCATTTTCTGATTGCAAGTATAAAAGGTTATATTCTTGAAATTCAGGAGGCAAATATCTATTTAATCAAAGGGGAACTGGTTCGTGGTGCCAGTCGCAGTCAGGGCGCCTATCAGGATATCTCACGCCCGATCGTAATTGAAATCTTCAGGAAACTGGATTTAGAATACAGTGAGGAGAAAGGAATAAGTATTCAGGATTTGAAAGAAGCCGACGAAATCATGACAGTAAACACGATTGATGGCATCCGTTGGATCGTAGGATTCGAAGGGAAACGCTTTTTCAACAATACAATCCGTAAAATCAGCGAGCTATTCCATCGCAGCATTCTAGTTGAGTGAGGGATTTTCTGGAAAATTTTCCCACATCGAATATCTTCCGCCCATGGCTCGTACCGAATTGATCCACATCGTATTTTCTTCAAAGTTCATTAAATCGGCTTGCGAAATATCGGCCACCAGCCAGGAATTTTCCTTGATTTCTTCTTCCAGTTGTCCGGCATCCCAGCCTGAATAACCTAAAAAGAAACGAACCTGATTCTGATTGACCAACCCGAGTTTTATCTGGAGTTTTAATGCATCAAAATCACCACCCCAATAGAGTTTTTCCTTAATATGAAGGCTTCCGGGAATGATATCACCAAGCGTATGGATGAAATAAATAGAATCGGTTCCGACCGGTCCGCCGATATGAATTTCAGAATCGAATTCCGGAAAGTCGACAAAAAGATCTTCCACCGGATAATCCACCTTTTTATTCAGTATAAAACCAATGGCTCCCTTTTCGTTGTATGATGCAAGGATTATAATTGAACGGTTAAAATAACTTCCGCTCAGGAATGGCTCAGCAATAAGAACATGTCCCTGCCTTGGAGCAACATGGTTGGTTTCAATCCTGAATATGTTTGTGTTAATTTTCATCCGTCAAACTTGATCGAAGAAATATAAGAAATCTCAAATTCATTTCAAAGAAATTTTATATTTCTTGAAAAAATATTCAATTATTTAGTTGTAAGCTAGTTAAAAAGAGAAGTACTATTAATCCAGGGAGACTTTAATGTATCGGAACTGGCAAAATAAAGACACAGGCATCTTAATTTCTAATTTTCTTCTACGATGACATAAATATCTTCGTCGGCTTTTTTCATCAGGAATTGCTCCCGTGCAAATTTTTCAAGGTTTTCGTCACTGGTTTGCAACTCAAGCAATTTTCGCTTATCAGCAATTATTTTGTGCTTGTAGAAATTCACCTGTTCTTCCAAAAGCGCAAGTTCCTTAAGATTCTGCTTATGCTGCACCAGGTTGTTTTCATCAAAGAACATGATCCATACAACAAATACAGCAAATGCGATAAGATATTTACTAATGAACGGTTTTAGTATCTTGATGAGCAAATCTTTGGCTTTCATGGCACTTATTTTAAACAAAAATAGATTTTTCCATGACAAAAAAAAAGGAGATGAATAAATTCATCTCCTTTTGTCAAAAATTCTTTATTCCTTATCGGGGAAAAAATTAGGATACATATAGTCTTTCGGTGAAACAAACGTCTCTTTGATGGTTCGGATCGATGTCCAGCGAAGGAAATTAAAAATCGAACCCGCCTTATCGTTGGTTCCTGAGCCTCTTGCCCCGCCAAATGGTTGTTGTCCGACGACTGCCCCGGTTGGTTTATCGTTGATATAAAAATTTCCGGCAGCATTTTCAAGCCTTTTGGTCAGGCGTTCAATATTGAAGCGGTCCTGTGAGAAAATGGCACCGGTCAGAGCGTATGCTGAAGTTTTGTCCAGAATATCGAGTGTTTTATCCAAATCTTCATCTTCATAAACAAAAATGGTGAAGACCGGGCCGAACAATTCTTCAACCATCGTGATATAATCTGGTTTCCTGGCCAATATTACGGTCGGTTCAATAAAATAACCGACTGATTTATCGCACTTTCCACCAAATATGACTTCGGCATCCGCGTCAGTTCTTGCTCGTTCAATAAAACCTGCCAGTTTATCAAACGATGATTCATCGATCACTGCATTGACAAAATTGGTAAAATCTTCAGGTGGTCCCATTTTCACTGTGGAAAGTTCCTTCCCGAAACGTTCTCGAACTTCGGCCCAGATGCTTTGTGGGATATATGCCCGAGAAGCTGCTGAGCATTTCTGTCCCTGGTATTCAAAAGCGCCACGTACCATCGCAACGGCAAGGACCTGTGGATCAGCAGTAGGATCGGCAAAGATGAAATCTTTACCTCCGGTTTCACCAACAATCCGGGGATAGGATTTGTATTTGTAAATGTTTTCGCCAATTGTTTTCCAGATACTTTGAAATACTCCGGTCGATCCGGTGAAATGAATTCCTCCGAAATCGGGCGATTGAAGTACCACATCGGCTGCGGAAGGTCCACCCACATACACCAGGTTAATTACTCCATCTGGCAAACCAGCTTCCTGCAAAACTTCCATGATGACTGCCGCAGAGTAAACCGCAGTTTTTGAAGGTTTCCAAACCACCACATTTCCCATCATGGCTGGAGCGGCCGGCAAATTACCAGCGATAGAGGTAAAATTGAAAGGTGTGAGCGCAAAGACAAAACCTTCCAATGCCCTGAATTCGTTGTAATTCCAGATTCCTGGCGCCGATTCAGGTTGCATTTTATAAATGTCGGTCATGCAACGAACTCCAAACCGAAAGAAATCAGCCATTTCGCAAGCCGCATCGATCTCGGCCTGGTATGCATTTTTTGACTGTCCCAGCATGGTAGCCGCATTGATTTTGGCGCGGTATGGTCCGGCAAATAAATCAGCTGCTTTCAGAAAAATAGCAGCGCGATGGTGCCATGCCATCGAATTCCAGGCTGCCCTTGCCATCATGGCTGCATCAATGGCCATCTGAACGTGAGAGGCATCGCCCTGATAATAATGTCCCAGCGTGTGTTTAATATCATGCGGCGGGAAAATCCTTACCCTGCGATCCGTAGTTACTTCCTTTCCTCCGATAATCATGGGAAGCTCGAGCTCAACCGATCTCAAATCCACAAGCATTTTCTTTAACTCAGTTCTTTCCGGAGAACCTGGAGCATATGCTTTAATGGGTTCATTCTTTGCAATTGGAA
Source organism: Prolixibacteraceae bacterium (assembly GCA_025355875.1). Lineage (GTDB taxonomy): Bacteria > Bacteroidota > Bacteroidia > Bacteroidales > Prolixibacteraceae > Aquipluma. The sequence continues at coordinate 37,762 of JANXYV010000009.1, forward strand.
TATTAAAAAATCCTTTCGACATAGCTTCTGTTTTATTTAATTTGACTTATTTTTCCTGAGACAAAACTAGGTTTTCGAAAAGGGATAATTCCTAATAAAAATCACATTTCAAAATTTGCCCGAAATTGATATAAATACAATTGGAATTTAAATTTTACTATATTTATTGCCTCGAAAGACAGTATGTTGATGCAATTCAATGCTAAAAATATTAACTAGATCAATTATAAGTCGTTATCATGTCGAAGCCAGGAATGAAATCCTGAAAATCATAGGGCTTCATGTGTTCATGGTTCTCGGATTCATATCGGGTCTGTTCATGTTCATCACCGATTTGACTGGAAACCGGGCTGATCAATGCCTGCCTGGTGACGTTGCGATCATAGTTATATCTGCACTGGGTTTTTATGGTTTACGAAACGTACCGCTCAACTGGGCAATCCGTATTTTTTTTCTGACCCCTGTTATTGCCTATTTCTTCTATATTTCCAGCACTTCCTCCATTTTTCCAAACCATCTTTCGGTTTCCTATACGCTCTGGACACTCCTCCCCTTCTTTGCGGTTTTGCTGATGTTCAGCCACAATAAAAAAGACCTGAGTATCTATTTTGCACTTTCTCTGTTTACACTGATCAGTCATATTTATCTGGCTGGCATGACAGATTTATTATTCTCGCTTCAATGGCAAACAGCCGGATTATCGTATAACCCGGTCCTGATCCTTACCACTATATATCTGATTTCACTTTTGATTTCCTGGGACTTTCAGTATTCAATCGACCGGCTTACTGAACAAAAGGAAGAAACCGATAAGCTAATTAATCAAACCATCCGCAACCTGCCGAAAGGAATGATCCTGCTCGAAATTGTCAGCGATGAGTTCGAAACCCCTTCACATTTGGTCGTTCGGAAAACCAACCTGGCCTTTGAAAGGAATTTCAGGATTACTTCTCGTGAAATCAAGGATCAGTCGGCCGATCTGGTTCTTCCTAAAATTTTCAGGGAATCGTTCGACTGGAACCAACAATTCTTTAAATCTAAAAAGAATCATTTTTCGTTTTATCTCGACAGGCTTGACAAATATTTTGAGGTCGACACGTTCAAAATTGGGACCAACCTGGTCGTGGGCCTGTTTACCGATGTGACGGCAACTCAAAACATGATCCAGGATTTGGAAGTGAACAAAATACGATATCAGGTTCTTCTGGAGGCAATTCCTGATCTGTTTTTCATCATTGATAAAGATGGAATTTATGTTGATTTTGTGTTCAAAGCCACAGAAGCCTTGCAAATAAAGCCCGAAGACATTATTGGCAATTCAATTTTCGAGGTTGGATTTTCAGTAAAGATGTCTAATAAAATTATTCAGTGCATTCAAAATTGTATTGAATTTGATTCCATCGAGACCATCGAATATGCCCTTGAGGTTGAAGGTTCGTCGGCCTTATTCGAAATGCGCATCGCCCGTTTGAACGACCATTCGGTTATTTCTCTTGCACGCGACATCACCAGCCGGAAATTGGCCGAATTGAAAATGGAAGAAGCCAAAAATAAGGCAGAAGAAGCCGACCGCCTGAAGACCGCCTTCCTGGCCAACATTTCGCACGAAATCCGAACTCCTATGAATGCCATTATTGGATTTTCCAAAATGATCGGATCTTCTGATTTTGACGACGAAGAAAAAAGCAAGTTTGTTGAAATCATCATCACCAATGGCAAATTGCTGCTGACTCTCATCAACGACATGATCAGCCTGTCGAAAATTGAAAGCAATACCCTGGTTGTAAAGAAGATACCATTTAAGCTGAACGACATCATGGACGGACTTTACAAGGAATTCGGTTATGATTTGGAAGACCGTAAAAACATTACCTTAAAGCTGATCATTGACCATTCAAATCCGAAATTTACAATCAATACCGATCCTGTACTGCTTCAGGCTATTATGCAAAAACTTGTCGATAATGGAATCAAGTTTACTGAAGCCGGAGAAGTTGAATTCGGATACCGGATTCTTGAGTCCAGTCAACTGGAGTTTTATGTGCGCGATTCAGGAATTGGAATTGCCGAAAGGGATCAGGAACGTATTTTTGAACGCTTCCATCAACTCGACAACCGTACCATCCGCGCCTACGAAGGAACAGGGCTTGGTCTGTCGATTGCGCAACATTATGTGCGTTTACTTGGTGGAAGTTTACAGGTGAACTCAAAACTGGGGAAAGGTTCCGTATTTTCGTTCAGGATACCCTATGTCAGAGAAGAAAGTCCGCTGAAAATAGTCCGGTGATGCAGATTTCATAAAAAGCATCGAGAAACTGTCCGTTTCAAGAATGCAAACCTTCTGGCAGTCGGCCAATCTTATTTTACTACAGCCGAATTAATGGTCTCAAACCCTACCAAACGATCGTATCCGACAGATTTATCGGCGTAATAAGCGAAGATTTGATACTCATTTTCAGTAATAAAAAAAGATCCTTCAATATTCACCGCATCAGCCTTCATCGAGCCATTTGGGACGTAGACATATTCATAATTGTAGTAACCCTGCTTCAAAAGCAAAGTCAGTTCATATCCGTCATGCTCAAAATTCCATTTCATTTCATTGGTTTTATTGGCATTCCAGCCCGTCAGCGCCCCAAACACATTGACTGATCCTCCAAGCAGCTGACTTTGCATCGGAAGAAAAAAGTGAACAAATTCATAGTCACATTCTGTGTCAAAGTCAGTCACCCGATCCTGGCTCTCGATAAAGAAATTGCCGTTCATTTCCTTGTACCCGATATAAGGTTTGTTGCTCCTGACTGCATCCGGCAACAAGGTAGCATGAAAGAAGGGCCTGAAGAATTCGATAGTGCTCACATTCTCACCACTGTGCCGCGACGTACGAATATCAAAAAACCGAAACTCATTTCCGCCCGGGAATACATTTTCCTTGTTGTAATCATAGTCGAGAAAATTGTCCTGAATATTGCTGGGCTTCAAATTGCGGACAGCATTGTCCCATCGACGGTTTTGCATCAGTACTACTTTTAGCTCATCGCGCGGGTTCTGGATGCGAACTTTATCCATAAAAATCTTAAAATCAATTTCCTGATTCGAGCCATTAAAGGGATCGAAAGTAGCCTTTTTAACCAGGGCATCAATCCTTACCAAAGGTTCCACCACATAAAACCGCTGGATCAAAATCAGGTTGTCGCGATTGTTATCCTGAAACACCAGCAAAGCATAATTTCCCGACAGCTTCGGCGAACATTCATCATTCGGAATCTGTAACTGATAGTTGACAAATTTCATCGTGGTGTTATTGCTCATGGCATAATCCGAGATCATAATGTCAAGCTGGCCTTCCAGATACGCGCTTTGCTGCATGTATGATTCATTCCAGTCGGCATCACAATGGATGATTGTATAGGAATAATTCTTGACAGCTTCGGCCAGGTCATCAAATTTGAACACCAGTTTCGCGTCGCTGCCCAAAATATACTCAGGGTTTGAAAGCTCACTTCCCACCCGGAAAAACTGGACTGTTTTGATTGATTCACTGTAAACGGCATTCTGGTAGTAGTACCGGTCAGATTTGGCTGACGCCCACGAATTGAACAGTGAAATAGTATTCAGTAAAAGTAAAAAGAGAGCGATTCTGATCTTCATCTTGATTCTGGATTAAAATTCAAATGGGTTGTAATCTCGACGGACAAAATTCTAAAAAACGTACCGTATAAACAAACGATTCAATGCCGTCGATTATTTCAATTTTTTCTTGATATTTGCCATTGGAAAGTTTTTCCTTTTTGTCACTTGCTTATTATGATCTATCACCGCAAATTTTTACATCCGAAATCCAAAACGTGGGTCGTTTTCGTTCATGGAGCAGGAGGCAGTAATGTGGTCTGGTTTCGTCAGCTCAAAGATTTCAAAAAGAATTTTAATGTCTTGCTGGTCGATCTCCGTGGCCACGGCAAATCAAAACCGGAAATTCAGGATGAAGATTCAGATTATTCATTCGATGAAGTGGCCTTGGATGTGATCCGTACCATGGATCATCTGGAAATTAAAAAAGCGCATCTGGTTGGGATTTCATTAGGCTGTATCGTCATCAGGGCCATCGACAAACTGGCTCCGGGCCGGGCAGAATCGATTATTTTAGGCGGGGCGATCATTCAATTCAATATGACCCTGAAAGTGTTGATCAGCATGGCCCAAATTCTGAACTCCGTATTGCCGTACATGTGGCTATACAAGTTGAATGCCCTGATCCTGATGCCTTACCGGAAGCACCGTGATTCGAGGAATATATTTATTAAGGAAGCCATTAAACTTGGCGAAAATGAATTTCGCAAGTGGATGAAAATGAACCGGGAAATTAAATCGAACCTGGATGATTTTCTAAATCGCGAACCATCGGCTCCGGTTTTATACCTGATGGGCGATGGCGATCATATGTTTTTACCGATGGTGGTTGATTTGGTAAAAAAGCAATTAAATGCCAAGTTGGAAGTCATTAAAAACAGCGGACATTGCTGCAATCTTGATCAGGCAAACATTTTTAATCAGATCTCTATTCATTTTATTGAAAAGAATTCAGGAAAGCAGGAAGTCATTCATATACAATAGTTTAAACAGGAATGGTGAAATAGAATGTTGATCCCTTACCTAAAACTGACTCGACCCAAATCTTTCCACCGAACATTTCTACCAGCTGCTTTGAAATAAACAATCCTATTCCGGTTCCACGGTACAAATGCTGTTTGTCGTTTTCGATCTTTATAAACCGGTCGAAGATAATTCGCTGATCTTCTACATGAATTCCAATTCCAGAATCTTTTACCCAGAACGTAACGAAATCAGGATCTTTTCGGCAACCTACTTCGATTTGTCCCTCCGCCGTAAATTTCACCGCATTCGATAATAGGTTGCGAATGATCTGTTCAAATCTGAGTGCATCAAATCTTATCTTAAATATCGGAGTTTTCATCACTGAAACCACCTTCAGTTTCTCTGTCGATTGAACTATCAGTTGAAAAGATTGCAATATCTGGTTGATGACAGGTATCGAATCAAAATACTGAACCTTGACCGAGAGTTGATTGGATTCAATCTTCGATACATCAATGATGTCTTCGATCAGTCGAAGCAGATAATCACTGTTCCTTTGAATCTGTCCTTCAAACAACTTTTTATCTTCCTCCGAAATGGCCGGATCAGACATCAACGAAGAGAAACCAACGATTGCGTTGAGTGGGGTACGTATCTCATGCGACATGTTGGCCAGAAATGATGATTTCAATTGATCTGACTTTTTTGCCCGCTCAAATTCTTTGATGTAGTTTTTCTTGATCGCATAGGTAAAAGTAAATATAGCAACCAGGCTGAAAATCATACTAATGTATAGGTCGTTAACTTTAGAATTCTGATCAGGATAGTTGCCAATCATACCCGGGAAACGTGTTTCGACGAGATACATTCCCAACAAATTGACAAATAAGACAATGGAAATAACTGCAAAATATCGTTTATCGAACATCAAAATAACAAACGAGTAGTAAATAACCAAAGTAGTCAACATAGGGCCGTTCGATCCGTAATTGATTAACCAAAGGAAATCAAGAAAGGCTAAGGTTGCAATGCTTACCGTTAAAAAAACAACTTTCGTTCTTTGGGCATATCTGCCAAATACATACAAGCATAAAAAATACACACAGCCAATTGATGTGCCAAAGATTATTATGCTATTGAGATTCAGTAAAACATTAAAAACAGTACCAACAAAAAGAATCACTGAAATCATGAGTGAAGTTAGAAGCATCAGTTTTTCTTCAAACCGGATGGTAGTTTTTCCAAATATCAAGTTCTGAATACGATTCAGATATGTATCTCTTTTCATTCTTCTATTCAATATTCTGTAATAAAAGGAAATCCAGAAGCAATCTGGCTATCGATTTTCATTTCAATCTTTTATCGAGTCAAAAATAGGAGATAAAACCAATATTGCATCTTGAACATGATAAATTTCAATTAAAATCGTAATTTTAGATCAACAAATAACCTTTCAAAAACTTACCAACATGGAAAAACACATTAATGTTGTTGCCGCCCTTCAAATCGGTCTGAGTATTTTTAGTTTGCTGATTTCTTTCCTGATATTTACAGTCTTGAAACTGGTTGGAGGCTTTGTGGACGATGCAAATGGAGCGACCATTCTTTCAATGATTGCCGACATCATCGCCATCGTTTTTATTATTGTTTCCTTTCCTGGTCTGTTAGCTGGTTTTGGATTATACAAACGGAAGGAATGGGCACGTGTTTTGACTTTGGTTCTCTCAATTATTGAGATTTTCAATTTTCCATTCGGAACAGCCATCGGAATTTATTCGATTTGGGCTTTGATTCAGCCTGAAAATGTTGCTGCTTTCCAAAGTGCTTCTTCGACGAATAACAATTGATATCCAGGTTTTCCCTTTTTAATAATTTGCTTTAGATGCCTTTAAAATCTTTGCATCTGAATATTTCCGGTCGGGTTCAGGGCGTTGGGTTTCGCTATTTTGTGAAGCACAAAGCCGATGACTTGCATATCTCCGGATGGGTTCGGAATACACCGGATGGAAACCTGGAAATCGAAGCAGAAGGCGATGACCAAAATCTGGAAATATTTACCGATTGGATGAAAATTGGTTCTGCACGGGCTATTGTCCGATTATTTTCGGTGTCAGAAATATCACCCATCCGCAATTTTACCAATTTTACCATCCGATAAATTTTCCCCTTTCATTTTTCCTTTTTACTATTGACCTCTTATTTGAATTTATGAAGAACTACCACATGTCGCCGGACGAATTCCGCAAACAAGGCAAACAAATGATTGACTGGATTGCCGACTATTATGAAAACCTTGAGAAATATCCGGTTTTATCCCAGGTCAAGCCGGGAGAGATTAAAAATCAACTACCGGTAACTGCTCCGGCCAACAGTGAATCCATTGAACAAATCATGGCCGATGTCAATTCGATCATCATGCCCGGAATTACCCACTGGCAATCGCCCAATTTTTTTGCTTATTTCCCATCCAATTCGTCAGGACCGTCCGTTCTGGGCGATCTTCTTTCGTCCGGACTTGGCGTTCAGGGAATGCTTTGGGCAACAAGCCCGTCCTGTACCGAGCTTGAAACCCGCGTGCTCGATTGGCTGGCCGAAATGTTGCAGCTTCCGGAGAGATTCAAATCAAGCTCTGCAGGTGGAGCAGTCATTCAGGATACCGCCTCAAGTGCGGCTTTAAGTGCAGTGCTGGCGGCCCGCGAAAAGAAAACGAACTATCAAACCAACGATACTGGAAATTTAGGAAACCTGGTTGCCTATGTCTCAAGCCAGACCCATTCATCACTTGAAAAAGCCGTCAAAATTGCCGGTATCGGCAAAAACAATTTGCGCCTGATCGAAGTTGATGAAAATCTTGCCATGCGTGCCGATTTGCTTGAAGCGGCTATTCAGAAGGATTTACAAGCCGGCTTAATTCCGTTTTTTGTATGTGCCACAGTCGGAAGCACGTCGACTAATGCCATGGATCCGCTCACCGAAATCGGGAGAATCTGCCAAACCCATCAGCTTTGGATGCACATCGATGCGGCGATGTCGGGAACTGCAGCTATTTGTCCTGAACATCGGCATTTCCTGAATGGTATTGAACTGGCCGACAGTTTTTCGTTTAATCCGCACAAATGGATGTTCACCAATTTCGATTGCAATTGTTTTTTCGTGGCCGACCGTTCAGCGCTGATAAAAACCCTGAGTATCCTTCCGGAGTACTTGAAAAATCAGGCTACCGAAAGCGGCGCCGTATGCGATTACCGCGACTGGCACATTCAGTTGGGTCGCAGGTTTCGCTCACTCAAACTATGGTTTGTTATCAGGCATTACGGGGTAAACGGATTGCGGTATCACATTCAGGAGCACATCAGGCTGGCACAGCAATTTGCCGGATGGATCCTGTCTTCAAATGATTTTGCATTGGCAGCCCCTGCCCCACTCAATCTGGTTTGTTTCGCTCATAAAAACGGAAATGATTTTAACCGGAAATTGCTTGAAACCATCAACAATTCCGGAAAAATGTATTTTACCCATACCATTATCGACGGGAAATATATCCTCCGGATGTGCTTCGGGCAAACCAATACGACCGAAGAACATGTCCGCCAGGCTTGGGAAACCATTCAGGAAACTGCCAAGAAACTGACTTAACTGACAACCAGATTGTAAAAAAGCCTATGCAAAAAAAGTAAGCCACACTGGAATTTTAGAAGTGTACTTCCTACGTTTATTGTTTTTATTTCTCTATTTTTACCCTTCAAAACAGAATCATTTAAAAATTTCAATCATGATAAACTTAAAAGAACTAGAGGTTTGGTTTGTAACTGGAAGTCAGGATTTGTATGGTCCTAAAGTATTGGAACAGGTAGCGACAAACTCCAAAGAGATCCCCGCATTTTTCAACAGTTCCCCGAAAATACCAGTCAGTGTTGTTTATAAATCAGTGATGAGAAGCCCTGACGAAATAACCAATATTTGCATCGAGGCCAATTCGTCAAGACAATGTATCGGGGTCATAACCTGGTGCCACACTTTTTCGCCCTCGAAAATGTGGATAAACGGTCTGAAATTGCTGAACAAGCCCATGCTTCAACTACACACCCAGTTTAACCGCGACCTTCCCTGGGCCGAAATTGACATGGATTTCATGAATCTCAATCAAAGTGCACACGGCGATCGCGAACACGGCTTTATTTTAACCCGTCTCCGGAAAAGCCGCAAGGTGGTGGTAGGATACTGGAAAGAAGAAGACGTTCAGGAACGCATAGGTGTTTGGAGTCGTGCAGCCGCTGCCTGGTTCGATATGCAAGGAGCCAAACTTGCCCGTTTTGGCGATAACATGCGCGAAGTAGCCGTTACGGAAGGCGATAAAGTTGAAGCTCAGATTAAGCTGGGATTATCAGTGAACACATGGCCTGTTGGCGACATTGTGAAAATTATCGATGGAGTGAGTGAAACTGAAATTGACAAACTGGTTCAGGATTACTACGAAACCTACGAGTTCGACAAAGAAGCGATGAAAGGCGGCAAGTACCACGAAAACGTCCGGTATCAGGCACGCATTGAAGCTGGTATTAAATCGTTTATGGTAGCCGGTGGATTCAAAGCTTTCACCACCACTTTCGAAGACCTGCACGGACTAAAACAGCTTCCCGGTTTGGCCTCTCAGCGGTTGATGGCTGCCGGTTACGGTTTCGGCGCAGAAGGCGACTGGAAACATGCTGCCCTTGTACGTGCAGTAAAAGTGATGGGTATTGGCCTGAAAGGCGGCTGTTCGTTTATGGAAGACTACACCTATCACCTCAATCCTACCAGCGGATATAAAGCACTCGGCTCCCACATGCTCGAAATTTGTCCGTCCATTGCCGATGGCAAAGCAAAGATTGAAGTGCATCCGTTGGGAATTGGCGGTAAAGATGCACCTGCCCGTCTGGTTTTCAATACCCAAACTGGCCCGGCAACCTGTACCAGTCTCGTAGACATGGGAACCCGTTTCCGTATGGTAGTGCACGATGTGGAATGTGTCGCTCCGGAAGCAAAACTCGAAAAATTACCGGTTGCCTGTGCTTTGTGGACGCCAATGCCAAACCTGAAAGTTGGCGCTGCTGCCTGGATTTATGCAGGAGGCGCTCATCACAATGCATTTAGCCAGGTTGTAACTGCCGAATACATTGAAGATTTCTGCGATATAGCGGGCATCGAATTGGTACAGATTAACAAAAATACCTGTATCTCCGATTTCAAAAAAGAATTGAAATGGAATGATTTGTATTACCTGCTGTCGAATGGACTGAAATAAATATCCGGAAAAAGTCATTGGGAAAGAGGAAAAAGGAAATGTAGATTTCCTTTTTCCTCTTTCCTTTTTTCCACTTACTAATGACTATTTTCCAGAAGTTGGTGAATTGCTTCCGACAGCTTTTGTCTTGGATAGTATTTTTGATGGGCAAGATTCAGGAAACGCAAAATGAGAAAGGCATCGAAATACTGAAAAAAACGTTTCCGGAAGGAAGCCAAAGAGGAACTATTCCGGTTGATTTCAGCAAGTTTGTATTGAAAATCAATGGACTGAAGATATTCCTGAACCGAAGGCGGCAATTCTGCAACACTCTTTGAAAAGTCTTCAGCACTAATTCTGAACAACGAATCGACGCGATCAAACAAGACATTCAAATCCTGAAAAGCGGCGAAATTATAGGTCGAAGTTAGATCTTCTGAATTGTTCATCCACCTGGTCATCGAAGCTCCGGTACCAAACGGAACGCGGTCGGAAACCCTCCCAGAAGGAAAAACAAACGCATCTTCAATTTCAGTAATTGAACCAAGTCTGGTGAGTTTATGCAGAAAATAAAAATCTTCACCAGCCTGACGACGGTTCATTCCACCCTGTTTCACGTATGCATCAGCCCTTACTGCGAATGCCGAGCCGATGGTATAAATCGAATTCGGATATCCGATAAAGTCATGCGCTTTCTTATAGTAATGCAAATATTCTTCATAAAGTTGGATCCCCAATTTCTGTTTCGGATCGGCCATCTCATTGATCCGATGTCTGAAATTGATGGTGGCCGCGAAACAGGATTTTTTTTCTGCAAAAACAGCTTCAATGCGATGGAGGTAATTGGCTGAGAACAAACAATCAGCATCTGTAGACACGATGATTCCTTCAGGTTTATCAACTGCAGCAAATCTTCTGACAGCCTCGTCCATCCCAATTTTGCGGGCCATTCCTGCTCCGGCATGTCGTGCGCTTACCGATTTGGCGTAGATTGGATATAAAACCATTCCGGGCCGATCATTTTCATTTTTCCATTCAACCAGATTCTGAAAGGTTTCCTGATTCAAACGTATAACCTCCGAAGAGCTGCTTTCCGAATCATTCATGGTAACAATTACCTCACAATACGATTGAACAGGTTCACAAGCCCACAACGATTCCAAAGTCCGGAGTATCTCCGGTTCATTCAGGCACGGAATCATTACAATCATCGAAAGCTGAGGGTTAACCGCGGCATCTATGAAAGCAGGGTAAACGATATTGTTATCAATATACCTTTGCGCAAACATATTTTCAGGATCAATCAGACCAAACAAAAAAATCCGGAAGGTCCCGGATTTTCTGGATTGTATGTTAGTTTTATTATTTCAGTTTTACCTTCGAATACCTGGAATTCAGGCCAACCAAAACTTCTTTGGTAATGTTGTGACTTTCCTCTCCAACCAAAACCTCTGCGGCATTAAAAATGTAATTGAATTTTTTATCCTTGTTGAATATTTTCAGATAATTCATGATACTGTCCAGCAGTTGTTTATTGTTATCCGACTGTATCTGCGCCAGTTTGGCCGATAATTCCTGATCAAGTTTCCCGATTTGCTGTTGTTCGCCCATCAAACGGTCGCGCTCCTGCATGGCACGTTCCTCGGTCAAAAATCCTCCGCGTTGCACCTTTTCCTGAAAAGCTGCAGCCTGGGCTTCAAATTGACTGCGTTTTTCGCTGTATTCCTTTGTATACGATTCTTGCTGTTTAGTGAACACATCGTGCATTTCCTGGGCAAAATCGTAATTTACAACCAGAGAGTCAACCTTGATAAATGCAATTTTAAACCCGGAAGAATCATTACCTCCACTTGTGCCAACTTTTCCTGAACTATTTGATTTATTAGAACTAAAATGCAGAATATATAAACCTGCCACCGCCACAGACAAAACAACAATAAGCACTAAGGATGTATTTTTCATTTCCTCCGTTACAATTAAATTTCGCCAAAAATAAAAATTAATTACCAGTATATACTGATTAGGCAGATTATTTTTCCGGACCCGAAAAGTTTCAAACTATTAAAAGGAATTTCGCTTAAAAGCTGCTTAAAGTCATAGCTATACCTTGATAAACATCATTGAATCCGATCGCCATTCTAAAGTATTTTTATACCGGAAATTTTAACCCGAACATCACGGAAATGCTGAATAAAATTATTGCCAACACACTGCCATATATGCCCCAGAATCTGATCTGGATCTTTTCGAAGCGATACATTGCCGGTGAAACCATCGAAGACGGGCTGAAAGCCTGCCGCGAATTAAATGCCGAGGGTATTGAGGTTACGGTCGATTTACTGGGCGAATTTATCTCGACCATCGAGCAGGCCGAAGAAAATAAAATCAAATACTTCGAAATCATTGAACGGTTTTCTGCGGAAGGCATTATTGGCAATTTCTCGGTCAAACCAAGCATGTTCGGATTATTGATCGACAAAGATATTTGTTATGCCAACGTGGAAGCTGTGCTGAAAAAGGCCGTCGAAAAGAAAACCTTCATCCGGATCGACATGGAAGATTCGCAATGCGTCGACAACGAATTGGAAATGTACCGCAAACTTCAGCAAAGATATCCGGCCAACGTTGGTTTGGTTGTTCAGGCTTATTTGCGCCGGACAAAAAATGACCTGACAAACCTGAGTACTTCTCATATCAACGGCAATCCATTAAATTTCAGGCTTTGCAAAGGTATTTATGTAGAACCCAAACACGTGGCCTACAAAGATTCTGAAGAAATCCGCGAACATTATCTTGATGACCTGAAATTCATATTCGACCACAAAATGTATGTCGGAATTGCCACGCACGACAAATACCTGGTTGAGAAAGCCATTGAAATGATCAAGGAGCAAAAGGTCGAGCCAACGAAATACGAGTTTCAAATGCTGTATGGGGTGACTCCTGAATTACGAACAAGCATTGTTAAACAAGGATATAAAATGCGCGTGTATGTGCCATTCGGCAAGGACTGGTTCGGTTATTCGACCCGGCGCCTGAAAGAAAACCCGAAAATGGCCTCGCACATTATCAAGGCACTTTTTTTAAGGGGGTAAATCTAGGGGTGTTTATTGAGGGAGGTCCGGAAACGGCCTCCCTTTTTTTTACAACAGATACGGAAGGATTGCTTTTCGGTTTTTGGGATAATCCCCGAATTCCTTCAGATACCATTTATGATGATCGAGCGCCCTGGCTACCAGATTAACCGAAGTCCAGATTAAAAACGAGAAAGCAGGCAAACTAAGAGTTACCAGACAAAAGCCCGTCCAGGAAATAATTTCACCCAGGAAATTCGGACAGGATACAAGCCTGAAAAGCCCACCCTCCGGAATATGGTAGCCTCTTCCGGAGTTCTTCCGGAGTTGGATGAGCAGATTGTCGTGATATTTGTTGATCACAAAACCGGTTAGAAAGATTACCACTCCTGCAATCAGACGGGCATTGACAAACACATCCGGTTGATATTCCGGAGCAAAATGAGCCAGCCAAAATCCGTTCAGGAATCCGTTTACAGTGTTAAAGAAAATGGCAAACAATACAATCAAAAGAGGAATTTTCTTTCCGGAGGTCTTGATTTGAAACGGAAAGATCAATTCCCGGTGTACATAGTGCAATCCCCAAAGGATTACCGCAATATTTACCGGCAGGTTGAAAAAATCGGTTGCAGAACACAGAAAGTATCCAAACACCAACAAAGCCGGTAACTCCATGATAAACCATCCGATCCGGTTTTTAATCGCAGGGCCCCAGCCGTTTTTGGCATGTTTCCCATAGGGCTGGGCTACCCTCAGAAGTATGGGAAGAAGTATTACTGCCAGCGCAATCCAGAGCCAGCAAATCCGGTTAAAATCATCGTGTGTCATCATCCTGGTTCAAATACTGGTTTACCTTATACCAGTCGATTGTTTCACGAAGGGTTTGCATCAGTTCCCGTGGTTTGTGCCCCAATTCCTTTTTTGCTTTTTCGCACGATATATTGGAAGGCGAACTGACGAGCAAATCAAGAGACTGTTGGGTATAAACAGGTTCTTTTCCAGTCAGTGCAGAATAAACCTGGAAAAATGGACATGCCAGCCGTGCCAATGCCACGGGGACAAGAACAGGAATCTTACAGTCTGAAATTTTGCTGATCATGGAGGACAGCTCTTTCAAACTGCAGAAGTTTCCAGAGAGAATATACGTCTCCCCTTTCCTCCCCGACTCCATCGCCTGAATAGACGAGTCCACCACATCGCGAACATCTACCCAGTTGAATCCTCCGTTGACCAAAAACGGAATTTTGCCCTGATAAATGTCGCGGATAGCCTGTCCCAGGAAAGATTCTTTATAATCAAACAGCCCAATCACTGCAGTCGGGTTTAAAATCACGGCATTCAAACCTTCCCCGACCGCTTTCATCACTTCCCGCTCGCTTTCAGCCTTGGTAAATCCGTAAATTGATTTTCGGGTTTCCAGTAATGCCCGGTTTTCATCCAATACCCGGTCGGAAGCTTCAATCCTGAACGCATCGATGCTGCTGAAATGAATAAATTTCTGAACTTGATTTCTTCTTGCCGCGACGATCATGTTTTTGGTTCCCGTAACATTGGTTGCATAAACCAGCTCCGGAGAACGATTGTCCAGAACAATTTTAGCTGCCAGATGAAATACCACGTCGGCCCCTTTGCAAAGCGTATCCAGCGATTCCGGTTCGAGCAGATTTCCCTGGATCAGTTCAACGCCCAATTCATCCAAATTGTTTCTGAATTCGTGTATCAGAACCTTGACCTGTGCGCCCTGTTTTTTCAATTCTCGCACAAGGCAATTCCCAATATGCCCGCTGGCTCCGGTTACGGCAATCATCATAATTTCTTGGTTACAGATATTCAGTCATAAAGCTAAACTTTTAAAATAAACCTGCAAAGGATATCTCCGAACCTGCTGGTTAATAAAAATATAAATCAAAACATTCCGGATGTATCTTCTTATTCATCATTTAGCACTATATTCGTTATTTCAGCCAAAACATAAATGAAAATCAAATGAAACCTATTCTCATCCTGATTTTTCTGGTGATCTTCTTTGTTGTTTCAGGAACAACTTCTGCACAAAATTTTGAAATCAAAGGAAAAGTTTCTGAAGCCAAAACCGGCGAATCCATGATTGGGGTAAACATCGTTATTGTGGGCGATGTACACGGTACGGTGAGCGGATATGACGGAGGCTTTTTGCTGAAAAGCAAGATTGCCCCGCCTTTTACCTTACGTTTTTCGTTTGTGGGTTTCGAGTCGCAGGACGTTCAGGTTACCACTACCGGTAAATTTCTGGAGATCAAAATGAATGAACAGTTTCTTCTGGGGCAGGAGGTCGTTGTTTCGGCGAGCCGGGTGGAAGAAAGCATCTTGCGATCGCCAGTCAGCGTTGAAAAGATGAACCTCAAGGATATCCAGCAGATTTCGACTTCCAATTTCTACGACGGATTGTATCAGTTGAAAGGGATTGACATGAATGTGCATGGGCTGACCTTCCGGCTGCCTAATACCAGGGGGTTCAACGATTATACCAACTTCCGCATGAACCAGATCATCGACGGCGTTGAAAATGTTTCGCCAGGACTGAGTTTTGCCGCCGGCAATATATTTGGACTATCACAACTTGACGTTGAAAGCCTTGAAATGGTAGTCGGTGCATCAACTGCGCTCTACGGACCGGGCGGAATGAACGGCACCTTGGTCATGAAAAGCAAGGATCCGTTTAATTACCAGGGTTTGTCGGTTTCAATTCAAACCGGGATCATGAACATCAAGAGCCAGACTATTGGCAATCCAACGCCCATGTACGATGCCAACATCAGATACGCCAAGGCATTTAATGACCGGCTGGCAGTGAAAATTGTCGGGTCATATTTATCGGCCACCGACTGGCAGGCTGACGATACCAGAGACCGCAGTGATTTAAACAATCCATCACTGACCCGTTTTACCAATCCCGGATACGATGGTGTAAACACCTATGGCGACGAGTCGATTGTATCGCTGAATTTAAAAGACGTTGGACCCAAGGTGATCGACGGAATCGCCGCATCACAGGGAATACAACCGGGAACTCCGGAATATGATGCCCTTTACAAAAAAGCCATACCATTTTTTCCTGATCAGTTGGTTACCCGCACAGGCTGGATTGAGAATGAACTGGCCGATAAAAAAACAAAAAACATCCGGCTTGCCGGAGCTTTGCACTATTATGTAACCGATCGCAGCGAAGCCATACTTCAGGCAAATTATGCACAGGGAAGCAGTGTGTATACGGCTCAGAACCGGTTTTCGGCCCGGAATTTCAATATCTTCTCCGGAAAAATCGAAATCAGGAATCCTGACTATTACATCAGGGCATGGGGTGTGACCGAAAACTCCGGTTCGTCGTACGATATTGGCGGAGCTGCCTTACGGATGAACGAGGAATGGAAACCTTCACAAAACTGGTTCAGTGATTACCTTACTGCCTATACGCAAACTGCCCTTACTTCAGGTGATATGACCGGTGCGCATGAGTTCGCACGTTTGGTGGCCGACAACCGCGACCCAAAAACAGGAAATGTTTTCGACCAGTCAAAACCAGCATTCCCGATTTATGGCTCTCCTGAATTTGAGAAGCTCCTCAACAAAATATCTTCAACCTCCATTGACGCAGGCGGCGCAACGGTCACCGACCACAGTAAAATGGCGCAGTTGGAAGGAATGTATAACTTTACCCATTTGATCAAGTTTATGGAGATGCAGGTTGGACTCTCAGAGCGATTCATTTCGGTGAACAGCAATGGGACCATCTTTTTTGACGAACCGGGTCATCCGATCAATGTCAATCAATTCGGATCTTTCCTTCAGGTGAGCAAGAGCCTCCTCAACGACCGTCTGAGATTTACCGGAGCCTTCCGTTACGATAAAAATCAATACTTCAAAGCACAATACACACCTAGGGTTTCAATGATTTTATTTCTGGATAAAAATAAGGAACACAGCCTCCGCGGAACCTTTCAGACAGCTTACCGGTTCCCTTCAACTTCCGACCAATGGGTTGACATCAATGCCGGAATATACCGAACGATTGGAGGAATGCCCGAAGTTCAGAATAAGTACGGATTTAATACCATTCCGCTTTACCCGCTCTCCGGAAGAAATCCCGTAACCGATAAACCGGTTACCGAGAACGGACCGATAGTCTTGCCACCTTTAGGTCCCGAAAGAGTAAGGTCTTCAGAAATTGGCTATAAAGGATTGTTTTTGGGAAAGAAACTATTTTTGGATACCTACGCATATTACAACAAATATATGGGATTCGAGGCTGTACAGTTGGTGGCCCAGCTGGCCAAAGATGCCGGAACTGAAAAAGACCAGTATTACAATACTTATTTTACCTCGAGCGATCCGGTTACATCCTTCGGATGGGTTTTTGGTCTCGATTACAAATTGCCCGACGGCATCATGGTCAGGAGTAATGTATCTTACGATAAATTACTGAAAGACATTGAGTCTCCTGGTGTCGAAACCAGGTTCAATACCCCTGATTACCGGATAAATTTTTCCATAGGTCATCCCGATATTATCCGGAATGTCGGATTCAACATTAACCTTCACTGGCAGGATAGCTTCTGGTGGGAGGCTGGTTTTGGCGCCGGCGAAATTCCGGCAACCACAACCATCGACGCTCATGTTTCCTATAAAATCTCAGCGATAAAAACAGTGATCAAACTGGGTGGATCAAATCTATTAAACAAGTATTATACTACCAGTTTTGGCAGTGCCCAGATTGGTGGCTTGTACTACATTAGCCTTGTTTACGAAGACATCATGGGCTACATAGGCCGGGGGAAAAAATAAATGAAACCGGAACTAAAAATCACAGAATTGATTCAAACAGCCATTCGGGCCGCCATTCAAGCCGGAAAAGAAATACTTGAAGTGTACCAACGTTCAGATTTTGAACTTGAGTTTAAGTCCGACCAATCTCCGCTAACACTTGCTGATAAAAGAGCTCATCAGGCGATTACCCGCTATTTGGATTCGACCGGTATTCCTCTGCTAAGCGAAGAAGGACGGAACATTCCATACGATGAACGGAAAGACTGGGATCTTTTCTGGATGGTCGACCCGCTGGATGGCACCAAGGAATTCGTGAAACGGAACAATGAATTTACAGTCAATATCGCACTTATCCGGAGAAATTCCCCGATGGGTGGTGTCGTTTATGTTCCGGTCAACAAATTGATTTACTGGGCGGATAGTTCAGGTTCATTCAAGGCATTGGTTGCTGATGAGAATGTACAGTTGACCACAATTCATCAATTACCTTTAGCCATTCCCCGGGAGAATTTTGTGGTAGCCGGAAGCAGAACGCACATGAACTCTGAAACTTCAAGTTTTATCCAATCGCTGGATACCAAGGGAAACCCCGTCGAAATCATTTCTAAAGGCAGCTCGCTGAAGATTTGCATGGTGGCAGAGGGTCTGGCCGATATTTATCCCCGACTGGCACCTACTATGGAATGGGACACTGCGGCCGGGCACGCCATCGTAAAATATGCAGGGAAAAACATCTATCAGTTCGGGAAGCAAGAACCGCTAATCTATAATAAAGAAAATCTTCTCAATCCATGGTTTGTAGTTAAATAGTTGATCCAAAATATTGCCAATGAAACATATTTATCCTGATTTTGTCAAAATTGTATCCCGAACAGAAAAAGAGCAAATGCTCCATCAAAAATCGAGAGTAATCTGGTTTACCGGTCTTTCCGGTTCAGGGAAAACCACACTGGCCACCGCTTTGGAAAGGGATCTCTTCAATAAAGGGTATTTGTCTCAGATTTTAGATGGCGACAATATCCGTACAGGCATCAACAATAACCTGGGGTTCTCCAATGAAGACCGGGTTGAAAATATCCGGCGTATTGCCGAAATTTCGAAGCTGCTCGTTAACTCCGGAGTCATTTGTATTTGTGCTTTTGTCAGCCCAACGGAAGAAACCAGGAAAATTGTCCGTGATATTGTCGGGCCGGAAGATTTCCTCGAGATCTTCGTTAGTACGCCAATTGAAGTTTGCGAAAGTCGCGATGTGAAAGGTCTTTACCGAAAGGCCAGGGCCGGGGTGATCAAAGATTTTACAGGAATCGGGTCTCCCTTTGAAATACCTCAACACTCCATTTTATCGATCGACACTTCAGATATAAGCGTGGAAGAATGCCTGAAGATCCTGTTAAACCGCTTATTTCCTGAAATATCAATTCAAAAAAATACCACTGAGTGAAGTCAGTGGTATTTCGCAAATTATTTGTAAAATAAATCTGAGAATCTATTTTTTAACAAAATCTAAGTAAAAAGATAAAGAAACAACAGAAGGGGTTGAAGGAGCCAGTGTTAAAGACACACCCATTTTACTAGCCATAGCAGAAACCATAGATGCAATCATCTCTTTCGGTAGCGGGACACTCGTTTTTCCCCTCATACCTGTGGTACTTTTAACAATATCAGTAACCGTCAGGAGAAAACCGGTTGGAGAAGATGGAATGGCCGCATTGTTCATGTTCAGCTTTAAAGTGGTAGCATTCACTTCTTCCCAGGTACCAGCATTTAATTCGTTTTGCAATTCACAACTTGCAAACATTGAATTGTCTTTTCTCAACTCAATGTATGATTTATCGGCCGATGAACACTTCACCGAGCTTAATAAGGCATTTTGAATCGCTTCTGTAATATCGGTAGATGGAGGGATGGGTAAAGCTCCCATTTCCACGGTTGTTATGGTTAAAATATCTGCCGTTTCAGCGTGGCTGATCGTGTAATTTCCTACATAAGCTGACTCGGGAGCGACCGTATCACTTTTACATCCTGAAAAATAAGCAAACAACGCAATCAAAACAATTAGTAATTTGAATTTTAGAATTTTCATAAGACTTTCAATTTTTTGATTAATACTCATGACCAAATATAACAATAAAATGAGAAAATGGTTTCTAAATCATTAATGATTGCAAAAATTAATCAATCTCTTTATTTCCTATTCAATCTAATTTTTAAGTTGCTCAATGTTTTGAACGGATGGCCATCGATAAAGCCGTTGGCTATCCACGAAGGGATTTCTCCTCCTGGGTCGGGTTGAAACTGATAGCTTACTTTCACATTTCGCTGATCATCTTCATCCAGTTCCCAAGTCCCGGAGCCCTTTCGAACCCGCACAAAATCTTTGTTTTCGGGAATATAATCAGGCAAAGGTTTCAAAACAATACGGGCATGTTTTCCATCCTTGTCGAGCTCGGTCTTTTGCTCAAATACGCTGTCCCGGTTTTTTACCGGAAAGGGCGCTTTGGATTGGAGGTAGTGAATATCGTACCATTTGCCATCTTGTTTCAGCACTTTGGGATTCATACAATCAGGGAATAAACGATCATAGTTTTTTACATCCAGAATAACTTCTAAAACTTCAGCTAAAGTAATATCAGGTATCACGGTCACTCCTTTAAATTCTTCAAACGTTGACCCTTCGACACTTCGCGTGTAAACGCTGATTCCCAATTTTTCCTTTTTCAGGACCCAATCCGATCCGCTGAAACTATTCAGCAAAAAAAAGCAGATATAGAGAAAGTGTTTCATGACCTTAACTTAAAAGATTTGTTTTTCGGCTCATTTTACCGTCACTGTTTTAATACGAACATCGGGCGGCAGGTCATACGAATACATTTCTATGAATTTTCCCCAATGTTCGCGTATTAATTCAATTTCAGAGGCTTCCACCATATACATATTTTTCCGATGGCCTTTTTGTGTTTTAAAATAATCAGCAAAATAGAATTGCACCGACGAAAAGTCCTCCTTGAGGAGGAGGGTGTAAATTCTTTTCATCTCTTTCACCGGATCCTGTTCAAATTCCTCAAATCGCAGTTCCATCAAATTTTCCGGAGGAATCAGTGATTTCTGTTCCAGGTAATCATTCATCAAACGTGTGTAAACATCAAATATCATCAAATCAATAAATTCACTACCCACCTCCTGAAACCAAAGAGTGGGGTTCAGTTGCTGAAAGAAGCGCCGGGTGGAATGAAATACAGTGATCGGATTGCGGTAAATGTACAGAAATTTGGCATCAGGATAAAGCTGGAGAAGCTGTTTGATTCGGGCGGTATTGACCGGATTTTTTACAATTACACGCTCTCCTTTGGTATCAATCAGTGCTTTCTTAAGTAATTCATCGTATTTCGAATACCATGTTTCCATTTCTTTTTTGCTGAGATTCTGATGATGGACAGATTTCTCGTAAAACTCCCGATATTTGATCGGGAAGTAGAAGAAATTGTAGTACGAATAGGGTTGTAAATTGCAGAAAGCAAACTCATCTTCCTGCGGAAAATCGATATTTAACTCGACACCATCGGAGGGCCGCTTGTCGGGCATATTGATTCTCATAAACGTTCTAAATAGCCACTTACTGGCCAGGTTGCTGGGGAAAAGCGATTGATAGGTCGTAATGTAGGCTGCCGACGGATCTTTGGTAAGCATATTGTGAAGCAAAGTTGTTCCACTTCGCCAGTGCCCAAGAATAAACAGAGGCGGTTTCTGAAACTGAAACTGCTGAATCCGGCGACGGAAAGAGATCTTCTCCCAAAGGTGAAACGGCGTGGCAATCAGCACGATCAGGGTGGTCAGGAATATCTTGAAATAATACCTGGGAGCAATGCGTCCAAGTCGAAGAATCCTGAAATAGTTTCCAATCGTCGACCCGGCCAATGTAGAAATAGGAGGTATTTTAAATTCATCCATGTTATTGTTCAAATTTCGATTATTTTTACCTGAAATGATTTGCAAAGTATAATCACCAATGGACAACCGATATTCAAAGATAATTTCATCCGCATTAATTGCAATCATATATTTGCTGGCATTTCTGATTGTTTTCCTCATTTTTCCTCTTTTGCCTTTTTCTCATTCGATGTTAAAGGTTTTACTCGCCGATGTTTTTTCTACTGCAATAGTTTTCTTCTTCAGTATGATCCTGAAAAACTCAAGTATTTACGATCCTTACTGGAGTGTCGTCCCGCCTGTTATCACAATTTATCTCATGAAACTTTTTCCTGAAGGCGATGCTGTCAGGCAGTTGGTCATTCTGGCTTTGGTTTTGTTTTGGAGCATCCGCTTAACATTCAACTGGCTCCGCGGCTGGAAGGATTTCAGTCAGCAAGACTGGCGGTATACATCCATTGCTCAAAAGACCGGGAAATGGTATTGGCCGGTCAGTTTTCTGGGGATTCATCTGATGCCCACTCTTTTTGTCTTTATGGGCTGTCTTCCTTTGTGGTATCCAATTTCAAGCAAAGTTCCGTTCGGGTTCTACGATCTCTTTGCCACCCTTTTTACCTTGATTGCGATCGGAACAGAATGGCTGGCAGACGAACAACTCCTGAAATTCAGAAAGAGTAATTCCTCGGAAAATTTTATGAAAAACGGTCTCTGGAGCGTTTCAAGGCATCCCAACTACCTGGGCGAAATCAGTTATTGGGCAGGTTTATTTTTATTTGTCCTGTCCTCAGGCAGATTAATTCGTTTTGACGGTGTTTGGACCATCATAGGTTTGGTTTCTATGATTATACTCTTTAAATTTATCAGCATTCCGTTGATGGAAAAAAGGAATAAGATCCGGAAATCAGGATATGAGGTATACATCAGGCACGTACCCGCTTTGTTTCCCGGTTTTATCCTGAAAAATAAATAAATCTGTTTATGAAACCTAAATTCACGGTTAGTCTCTTCGTTTTATTTATCACTTTAGGCGTGGTGAACCGAAGCCTGATGGCGCAGACTGGGAACGGAAAGTTAACGTACAACCTGAAACAACTTTTAACCTTGGCACAGGAAAACAACAAAGACATCCAACTGGTGCGGATGGAACTTCAAAAAGCAAATCAGCAACTGGCTCAGAAAAAATCGAACTATTTGCCAAAAGTGGATGCCTTTGCCGATTATTACTGGTACTGGGGCCATGTTCCGCTGGCCATTTTCCCTGAAAATGAAGGTAAAATATTTTCCGGGGGAAATTCAAATGGCCCGTATCCGGTTTCAATTGGATTGCCCAATAACCTGTTAGCCGGAGTATCCCTGTCACAGCGGCTTTTCGAGTTTTCATACCTGAGTTCAGGAAAAAGCTCGGAAATTTTTAGTTCCATCGAATCGGCTAAAATCAAGGATAAAAAAGAACAGCTTTTTTATGATATTGCAGTCTGCTATTACGAGATTTCGCAGCTGGCCACCAAGGAAGATTTTATCGATTTCAATATTGCCCGACTCGACCGGATGATTAAGATTCTGAAAGTTCAATTGAACAACCAAATGACGGACAGTCTTCAGCTCATGGACCTGGAACTTAAGAAAGCGGATCTGGACTTGTCGAAAAAGGAATTTAAGTCGGGTCTGAAACGGAAAACGAACTATTTGAAAATGCTGGTTGGTCTGCCCGATTCGATGGAAATGGATTACGGCAAACTGGATTATTCTTCTGCACTGGAACTCAAACCTGATTCTGCCAATCCGAAAGAAAATACTCAAATGGAACTTCTCAACTCGGCCCAAGGTATGAATGATTTGTCTCAAAAACAGGTTCAGTCGGAATATTTACCAACGCTGGATTTTAAGTTCAATTTGCTCTGGAATGCGCAAAGCCCGAATTTAGGATTCTTTTCAAACGAGGCCTATAACAATAACATCAGCACCATGGGGCTAAAACTGGATATTCCGATCTATCACGGGGCCGAAAAGAAAAAGAAGTTGCAGGAGCTGGAAATTGGCCGGGACATGCTTGAAGTACAAAAACAAAAACTAAAGGAAGGATATCAGTTGCAATACACCAATTCAGTCGAGGAACTCGAATTCAAAAAAGCCAGGTTTCAGCAGCAGCAAGAGATTATCCGGTTAAAAAACCGCTTTCTGGATAAAGCGAACAAACAATTTGAACAAGGAATTTTACCAATCAAGGAAATGCTCGAAGCCCAATCCGGATTGTTGGAGGCGCAAATGAAATCGGCTGAAATGTTGCTGGAAGTAAAAGTAGCCGAACTGAATTACTATAAATGGAGCAATCAGCTTCTATCCAAATTGGAGTGATTGGGTTTATTTCTTAAAAATCAGAAAGATGAAATATCTATTTCGAATCACCACCTTGTTGTTACTCGTCGCAATCCTGGCGGCGGTTCTGATCAGGAATAAAAAAACTGTTCAATTTGAAGTTGATCAGGCAAAAACTGTGGTAGATTCCATTCCCGTGCGTGTTTTTAACCTGAAAACCGAACAGGCAAACCTGACCTTCGAAACGGTTGGAAAAGTAAAATCGTCGGATGAAGTCTACGTGGTTTCGCAGGCTCCTGGAGAAATCAGGCAAGTGGCAGTAAAAATCGGAGAAAAAGTAAAAAAGGGTGACCGAATTGCCCAAATTGATGACTTCTATGCACGGCAGGAATTTGAAATGGCTAAAAAAGCCTTCGAACAAATACAGAAAGATTACAACCGCTATGCAAATCTCGCCGGAGTGGAGGCAGTGACCCAACAACAACTGGAACAACTCAGGCTTCAGTTGGAAGGAGCACAAACCAAAATAAACAGCCTTGGACAGCGTTTAAACGATTTTGTCATTAAAGCTCCAGTCGATGGCGTGATTAACCAGATATTTGTTTCTAGAGGCAATGCGACCGGTTTGGGAACACCAGTTTGCGAAATCATCGGAGGGAACTCGGTTAGAATTGAAGCGAAAATAAATCCTGAACAGGCCGGAAATCTGTATGTTGGATTAAAAGGAAAACTAAGCAGCGAGTTTGGCCACGGAGAAGATTATCAGGCACTGCTTTCTGAAATTGGCCAGCGGGCAGGAAAGTTTGGAGGTATTGCTGCAATTTTCACCCTTGATCCTGGAGAAAAAAAATCGCCTGAGACCGGAAGTATCGTCAATATTCGGATTGATATTCCGGGAGAATCCAAATTGCTGGTGCCAAGGAAGAGTCTCATACTTCGAAATGGCGAAATGGGACTTTTTGTGCTGCGTCCAAACCATTCCGTTGAATTTAATCCTGTAAAATATCTCGACTTTGACGATGAACGCGTTTCGGTTACTAATGAAAATCTCAACAATACCCAGGTTGTGGTCGAAGGAAACTACCTGTTGAAAACCGGCGATTTGGTAAAAGTGATGAATTAGAGTATTAATGGGAGACAGAAGTCGGTCTTCGGTCTTCCGGCTTATTTAAAGTCAACACCAAAATAATGGCAGAATCATTTTGCACTCAGAATAAACTATGAATATAACGCGTCTTTCCATTGATCGCCCTACCCTGCTTGCGGTATTTTACCTCTTGATTGTACTTTCAGGAATTTACAGCTTCTTTTCGCTGAACTATGAACTGGTCCCGCAGTTCAATCCACCAGTAATTACTGTCGTCACTGTTTATCCGGGAGCCTCGCCCAAAGAAGTTGAACAGGAAGTTACCGTTCATTTGGAGGACGCACTGTCTTCGCTAGCAGGCATCGAAACCATCACCTCGGTTTCGAAGGACAATTTTTCGCTGGTCAAACTCGAATTGAAATCCAATGCCAATGTGGAAGAAGTTTTACAAAATGCTTCCCGGAAATTGCTCATTGTAGTGAGCGACCTGCCGGCAGGAATCCGCCATCCGGTATTGACACGTTTCGATTTTAATGATCTACCAATCATCCGTTTAGCCGCATTTTCAGATGCTGGTGTTTTAAAATTAACCACGTTCTGTAAAGACCAGGTTATCCCTGAAATTTCACAAATCAATGGAGTGGCCAATGTTGACATTACTGGTGGCCTTGAAAATGAAGTAATGATAAGTGTGGATGCCGACCGGCTGAAAATCTGCAATGTCAGTTTATTACAGGTTTTAAAAGCCGTTGGTCAGGCTAATAAAAACATACCCGCCGGAAGTGTGGAATCGATGGATATGAATATTCCGGTCGAAATGAAAGGCCGTTTTAAAACATTGGACGAATTGCGCAATCTGGTCGTTTTCAAGAACAACGATTATGGCATCGCCATCAAAATCAAAGATGTGGCAGAGGTCACTGAAACTCAAAAACCAGTTCAGGTTTTCTCCAGACTGAACGGACAACCGGCCATCGGTTTAAGCATCAAGAAACAAAGCGGAGCCAACTCGGTCGAAATAAGTGATCAGGTCATAACAGCTTTAATGAGACTCGAAAAAGCTCACGCTAGCGAAAACCTGAAATTTGAATTCATCCAGGATAATTCTGACTATACCCGTGCCGCCGCGCGCTCGGTTGGCCACGACCTGATTTTAGCCATTATCCTGGTCTCGTTGGTGATGCTCGTTTTTCTGCATAATGTCAGGAATGCATTAATCGTTTTTGTATCGATTCCTATTTCAATTCTGACAACTTTTATTGTCATGCGTTTTGCAGGTTATTCCCTGAACTTACTCACACTGCTCGGCTTATCCTTGTCCATCGGAATATTGGTCGACGATTCCATCGTTATTATTGAAAATATCAGCCGGCACATCCGGATGGGTAAAACGCCGAGGCAGGCTGCCTATGAAGGCAGAATGGAAATCGGGTTTACCGCTCTATCTATTACCTTGATTGATGTGGTGGTTTTTGTGCCCATTATCCTTTCGCAAGGCATGGTGGCCGATATGTTGCGGCCATTTTCAGTAGTTCTGGTCACTTCTACCATGATGAGTTTGATTGTATCTTTTACTCTGGTGCCCATCCTGGCATCCCGGCTTAGCGAAGAAAAACATTCATTGCCCGATTGGTTATTTTGGCTGAGTTCGAGGATCGAAGAATTGATTGATCAAACCATTATTAAAATAACAACCGGTTTGTCCTGGTCGTTCCGGCATCCGGGACTGGTAATCTTTTCTGCCCTCCTGCTTTTTGCCGGAAGCATTCTGCTCATTCCTGCAGGATTTATTGGCATTGAATTTACTAAAGGAGGAGATCGCTCTGAATTCATCATGGAACTCGAACTTGATCAAAATTCGACCCTTCAGGAATCGAACAGGGTTGCCAGGCAGGTTGAAGATATCCTGAAAAGCTATAAAGATGTTCAAACAGTTTATACAAATATTGGGGTGACAAGCAGCGGAAGGATTGTTTCAAACACGCAAAACCTTTCAGAAATATACGTGAAACTGAAACCGAAGGAATTACGAACCTATAAAACTTCAGCTTTTACCCGGCATATCAAGCAAGAGCTAATGAAAAAAATTCCCGGTTTGAAAGTTCGTCCGGTGGAGATCAACATTATCGGATTGCGTGACGATGATGCCGTTCAGGTTACCCTTTCGGGCAGTAATCCAGACTCGGTTTTACACGCTGCCCAGAAAGTCTATGCCGGACTCGAAACGATTCCGGGAGCCATTGAATTGCAGAGTAATATTGACGCCGGAAAAAGGATTATTTCGGTATCGCCCAACCGCGAAGCCATGGAATTGATGGATATTGATGCAATGCAGGCTGGTATCACCCTCCGGACAGCCATTTACGGAATGGACGATTTTCGGTTCAAAGATGAAGCAAAGGACCTACCCATCCGGATCATCCTGAACGAGAAATTCAGGAATTCAGTGAGTGACATTCAAAACCTTACTGTTCTGAACAATTCCGGCGCGGGAATTCCTTTCAGGGAGTTTTCCGAAATCCGTGAAAACTATGTAAACAGCAGTATTGAAAGGATCAACCGCGCATCTTCAATTACCATAAAATCGCAGGTTATCGGTCGCCCGGCGGGTACGGTCAGCAATATTTTAAAATCCAAGATCCAGGCGCTAAATCTTTCTCCTGATATTCATATCATTTGGGGTGGAGCGACTAAACGTACCAACGACGGATTACTTTCTTTAATCACGGCGCTGGTAATTTCCATCCTGCTGATCTACCTCGTTCTGGTCGCCTTGTATGATTCCTATTCCTACCCCTTGGTGGTCATATTATCAATACCACTGGCTGTAATCGGAGCTTTCCTTATCTTGGCACTCAACATGGAAGCGCTGAGTGTTTTCACCATTCTGGGATTGATTATTTTAGTCGGCTTGATCGGGAAGAACTCGATCCTGTTAGTCGATTTTGCCAATAAACTACGATTGCAATCCCGTTCTCCAAGAGAAGCCGTTATTGAATCGGTAAAAATCCGTTTCCGACCAGTGATCATGACTTCATTAGCTTTGATTATTGGATTGCTGCCGATTGCATTATCCAAAGGCGCCGGGGCAGAATGGAAAAATGGGATGGCATGGGCGCTTATCGGCGGGCTTTCCAGTTCACTAATCCTGACTTTCTTTGTGATTCCGATCATTTATCTGGGTATCCACAAAATCTTCCGGAAGTAAAAAACATAGATAAAAAAGTTCAATATAATTATGCGCTTAAAGGGTCCTGCTGACTGGTCAGCAAATCTTTAATAATTGCATTGATTGATCGTCCGGTCATTTGGGCTTTTAAAGCTAATTGACTATGTACTTCAGAAGGAATCCGGATATTCAATGATCCACTGTATGGTTTTTGAGGTTTAACACCTCGCTCTTTGCAACTTTCAAGGTAGATGTCAATCCCGGCCTCAAAGTCAGCTTTAAGTTCCTCTACCGTTTTGCCTTCGTAATTAATGAGGTTTTTATTCATGCCGATTACCTTTCCATACAGACAGCTATCTTCCTCACTATACTCTACAGTTCCAGAATAGCCTTTATATTTTAAAGTTCCCATAATGTGATCTATATTAACTTGTTCGATGTTAGAAATTCTAAAACTTGCTTCATTACATAGCTTTTTATCGCGCTGTCTGGATGCGGTTTATGTGCACCGAATGAGAGTTCTTTTTCGCCTTTGATAAACTCAATCCGTGAGCCGGAAGTTTTCCCCTTTTGACTGATTTCAAATCCAAGAACTTGAAATAAACGAATTAGCGGGTTAATGGACAAAAAGAATGGTGAAAACCTCTGTAATCCTTTATTGGTATAGCTTTGCGAGAAATCAAAAATATGAATAAAAAAAGTGCTTTTATTGTGGTTCAAAAATAACGCTCAAATACGGTAAAATTGATGG